>JAFUQS010000103.1 GCA_017472225.1 Clostridia bacterium
ATAGCGTAATCAATATCTTCACGCATATAATCATATTTTGTTTTGATACCTTTCTGCTTTGCCTTGTAAACATTGTAGGGTATGCGTTTGCCTTTCGGATTTTCAATAACAGATAAACCGTGCTCAAGACAGATTTCATCACTTGTCTTTCTGAATAGACGGTACATCGCTCTGTCTTCATTCATCTTTCTTCCGTCAGTCATTGAAACGGAATTAATGACTATATGACAGTGTGCGTTATGCTGTAAAGGGTGAAGTGAGTATCACCCAAAATACAACATAGCCGGACGCTTATTTGTGACAGAAAGAGTATAGTTTAGCTATGAAAAATACAAGGAGGTGCAGAATGTCCAACTTTATTGAAGATTTCTACTACGGTAACATTGAGCCACAGGAGTGCACAACGGAGCTTACAAAAAAGGTCAAAAAGAGCCTTAGTGAGCTGAGTGCAAAAGAAGAACAGCTTTTTTCCGTTCTCTCTGATAAGGAAAAAGAGCTGTTCCTTGATTACACAAGTACATATAACAAATTTTCAAGTATTTGTAATGCTGACAGCTTTACCGTAGGCTTCAGACTCGGAGCAAAATTCACTTATGACACTTTTGTTGAAAACAGGAAAGGATAAACGTTATGGAAAATAAAACAAAGATAACCTACCGCCGTGTCGGCGACTTTTTAATCCCGAATCTTATCTTGCCGCCCGAAGAAGCGAACATTACTCTCGGCAAGTGGGGAATGATGTACAAATCTTATCTTGAAAAACATAAAAGCCCACTGTTTAATTCGCTCCTTATCAAAGGCAAGCTCTATCAGCACTGTGCCGAGGTGGAAAATCAGGCACTGGATATGTTTGATAACCTTGTTGAGCAGATGAAAGAAAAAGAAGGTGTTACAGAACAGTTAAAAGAACAAGACCAGTTTGAGTGGATACAGAGAATGGGTAATATTCAGCAAAGAGCAAATGAGATTGTTTGTGCAGAGCTTATTTATGCTTAATCAGGCAAAAGAGAACAGCCACAGTTTTCCTTTTTCAGGTTGACTGTGGCTGTTTTCATATATTCACTTTTACTCTGTATCTGCAAACACCGTAACGGGATTGCTTTTCAAATAGTTCTGTAGGTAGCTTGTTAAGCCATTTTTTACTGAAGCTTGAAGTGCCGAAATAGGCGTCGAAATTAATTACGGGTAATACAACCCAATCGGTGTCAGCTTCTTTGTTGGCAAAATAGTATTGAAGCAAGGCAAGAATAACATTCTCGGGAATTCCTTTATCCTTGCATTCTTCTACCCGTTTTAATAAATGTTCAGGTAAAGTCTGCTCTTTGCTTTTTAGCGGTCCTGCTACAAGAGCATTGGAAAGAATGTCATCAAAGCGAAGAACCCACGCACCCTTTGTGTTTTTGCTTGATAAGGGTATCTGCAGCTGTAAAACCTTTTCTTTCCATTCACGGTCAAAGATAAGCTTCAGCTTCTGACTGTTTGCTAAAGAGGACTTTGTTACCTTGTCGGGATTTTTTGAGACAAACCTTACAACCGAATGTGCATGACGGTAAAACCATCCCTTGCCGTTTTTGTCAACAAGACCGGGAAAAGCATCATTTAAATATGAAAAATCAGTATCAAATTGCCATTCATCTTTAAGTGTGGCTTTCTTTTTGTCGGGGATACTACACCAAGCACAAAGAGCCTCTTTGGCTTTATCAATGTTGGGGTTTTGTATATCTTCCCACATATATCCTCTTGCAATAATTGTAAGCACACGGTTAAGTCCCTCAAAATCCGTCAGCATACCGTAGGTAAATCTGCCGAGATAAGTGCTGTCACGCTTGCTTCCTGCGGCATATTTCACCTTGCCTGTATAGGCTTCAAATTCTGCTGTTTCGTTTATCACGGAAATTACCTCCTTTTAACAGCGTAGCGTTCAATAACATCAAGTAAAACCTCAAAGGCAAACTGCCTTTTTCTCAATGCAACAGCACACATAAGAGCCTTTTCTTCGCCAAGACCGAAATGAATATGCTGTCTGCACACACTGGCGGCTATGTCCTTGAATAAAGCTTTGTTTTCTGCCTTTTCATACTCTCGGATAATGAGCTTAAAAAGCTTGCTGTCTGTGTCACGGTGGAGCTGATTTTCCTTTTTCTGCCGGGCAAGGTAAGCATCGTTCAAATCAAAGATAATGTCATTTAAAATTCTGTAGCCACTGCACCTGAAATCACTGAAAAGTTTTACCAAATTCTCGGGAGTACCCGTAGGCAAAAACCACCTTAAAAAATTTTCTCTTTCTTCAAGGAGCATAAAATGCCAATTTTCTTCGCTTAACGCTTTCAGACGGTAGGATATATCAGAGAAAGAAAAGCCGTTAAAAAGTGAGTATAATTCATCGGCTGTATATTCGTTTTCCTGCCCTCTTGAAAAAAGTATCCTTTCAATGTCGCTTCTCCTTGTCATTTTGCCCTCGGGAATGTGTCTGCTTCTGCGGATTCTGATTATTGCCTGCTCATAGTCAGTAATAACAGCCTGCATACTTTCCAAATCTTCAGCCTTTAATTTGTCCTTCCAACGCCTTTTTTTAGCAAAGGTGAAAAGTTCCTTGTCTTCAGCAGGTACAGCCTCAATTTCAGTTGTTTTTTCACCGAGCAGCTTTGCAAGATACGGCAGTCTTTCCACATTTGAAGTTACATTTTCCCAATCCTGCGAATCAAAGAACAAATCCAATTTCTGCTTCTGCGTCGGGTTGTACCATTCTTTGTCCGTATTTTCAATAAGGCTTTTGTACTTAAGGAAAGAGCTTCGGTTTACTGTTTTCTGCCCTAAAAACTCTGAAAGGTCAGGCTTTATGCCACTTTTGACAGAGTCTATTTCCAAACCCGTAAGCATTTCCAAGGTTTCTGTTTCGGCTCGCAAACGCTCTCTTTCTTCTTTGTCAGAGTTTTCATCGTAGGCAATAATACTTCTGTCAAATGCTGCGTTGCATATCTGCCCTATGCGGGTAGAAAAGGTGCTTTTTACTGTTTCAAATCTTGCCTGCCAATCCTTTGCATCCCTTATCTGAGGTGTGGCACTCGGTATTTTTAGAAGAGGTATCCCGCTTCTGTAACCGTATTCGTCATAAATGTTTTCTTTATAGTTTCTTCGGACACATCCGTTAAGCAAGGGGTCTGCAACAATTTTCACCATATCACCGTCAAAATCGGCACCGCCTAACCGTTCGGGAATAAGGGTGCGTGAATCCACCATAACTACGTAAGAAAAGTGAGACAAATACTTTTTCCGTAGGTATCCTATGTTTTCGGGAAGATATACTACCGCTTCTTCATTCCTTGCTATGTGGGGATTTCTTAAAAGAGTAACCGTTTCACTTTCGGGATATGAATTTGCAGGTATATATGCACAGGCCCCCTTTTCGCATTCGTTTTCAATAAGCGAAACAACACCGTCAAAGCGACTCTCTTTATCTGCAACGGATTTGATAAGAAACTTGATAAGCCTCATTAAATCACCTGACAGGTAACGGTTGTCACCGGGAATAATGAGATTTCCCAAAGAGTAATTTTTAAGTATGCTCTCTGCCTTGTCCTTAAGCTCTTTGGTGTAAACAGCTTCATTGATAAACAGAGAATTTTTCAGAAGTATTTTGGCGAGAAGATAATCCTTCGTATCTGCCGTTTTTTCTTTCAGTACATCAAGGAAATAGTTAAGCCGTCCTTGTTTGTCTGCTGTCAGATTGTAATATGCCGTTTCAGTATATTTTGTTATCCAATGTCTTCTATCCTTTTCGGGCGAATATTCCCAACCGTCAGGCAAATCCAAAGGTCTGAACTCATCTGCTGTCATTGAAGCCGTATTAAGAAACTGATAGTTAAGCTCTGTGAATAACTGTCTTTGCACCTGATTGACGCCCGATATATACAAAGCGTGACGGTATTTTTTGCAGCGGTAAAGATATTCGGTAAAGTCAATATTGTTTTCCGTCATCCAACCGAAGCCCTTGAACATACTTTTTGTAAGTATCAGGTCAATATTGTTAATGTCGTGCTTCTTTCCCCATATATCAAAGATATACGGTACACCAAGCTCCGCAAACATATTCTTTAAATCAATACTGTGAACTACGCCTTTGATATACGGCATACGAATCTGAAAAGAAGAGTGAATACTTTTGCCGCAGTATTCTTCATCAATCTGTTTTGCAAACTCCTTTGAAATTATGCCTTCTCCGTCAAACTCGGTTACTTCAATATCTTCCGTCTTTTCAATGCGGTGATATTTTCTTTCTGCATTATCTGTTCCGTCATCTTCAAGAGTAATAATATTCGCTTCATAAACCGTTGTAACGGGATTGTCAATAATAACTATTCTGTCGCTATCCCAGATGCTCATATCAGAAACTCTGTAGCCGCTTGTAAGCATAAGACCGTTATACGCATAAAGCTTACTTAACTGACACAGCCCTATCTCCATATCAAGCATAATTCTTTTGCTTACCTTTTCATAAAAATCTTCACGGATAAAGGAAAGCTTTGAATTGCGGCTCATACTGCCTGAACGCTCAAAGGCAAAATATCTGTACTGACCTTTACCGAAATCTAAAGTTATCCCCTCGGGCGAGAACATAGCCTTTGCCCATCTTTGGCGGTCAGTATATATTTTCTGAACAGCCCTTCTGTCAAAGATACCTGAAAAATCAACGTACATAATAACATCCGATAAATCATTAACCGTCTGTGTACCGAGGGGTACAGAATAATCATTGCCGTGCAAAACGCACATTGTCTGAAAGAATAATGCACAGTCCTCCTGATACTCGGGAGCAGAAAATGACATGCACTTTTTGGTTTCGTTCTCTGTTAATCTGAAAGCTGTTTTCTTCTCATCTTCTCTTACATAATTCATAAGAGCTTTTGCTGTCAGCTCATAAATACGGTATTTCATTTTATCACCCGCCTTTACAGAAAAATATATCACAAAACTCCTTAAATTGCAATATGAATACTGCCCCCACTTTTTTATCGTCCGAACACAAATTTTAATTTAAGGAGGTAATGCTTATCAGTAATAAAACTGACAAAACGCAGGATAACTGCATCATCCGCTGTATAGGAAGCACCAACTACAAGGTCAGGGTTTTCTTCAGCGAAACAGAAAAAGAAACAATGGAGGATAAAATTTTAAGAATGATTCAAAATGAAATATCGACAAGCAGAGAAATTTGTGATACACTAAAAGTGTCACAAATGAGCTGTCCGGCCTGAAAGGAGTTCTCTAATGAATATCATCAGGCAGACAGAAACAAAACTTACAGCACTTTATGAGAGACTATCCCGTGACGATGAACAGCTCGGGGACAGTAATTCAATAGTCAATCAGAAAAAGATGCTGGAGGATTATGCCCGTCAGCACGAATTTGAAAACTTTATTCACTACACAGACGACGGGTACAGCGGCGGTTCTTTTGAAAGACCCGCTTGGAAAAAAATGATAGAGGATATAGAAAACGGAAAAATATCCGCTGTCATTACAAAGGATATGAGCCGTATAGGAAGAAACTACCTTGAGGTAGGCTTCTACACGGAGGTGCTTTTCAGGCAGAAGGACATCCGCTTTATCGCAATAGCCAACGGTGTTGACAGCGATAATCAGGGAAGTGCGGAATTTGCACCCTTCCTGAATGTTATGAACGAGTGGTATCTGCGTGACTGCAGCCGCAAAATCAAGGCAACAAAGAAGATTATCGGCAATTCAGGTGTTCACTTGTCAGTATGTCCCTTGTACGGATACAAAAAGGATCCCGAGGACAAGCACAAGTGGATAATTGACGAAGAAGCGGCACAGGTTGTAAAAAGAATATTTCAGCTTGTAATCGAAGGCAACGGCACAACGAGTATTGCCCGTATCTTAAGAGAAGAGAAGGTTGAAATCCCCTCATACTACCACGCCCGTAAAGGAGAAGGACAGTACAAAAACAGATTAGAGCTTATTCATCCTTATGCGTGGAACTGTTCAACGGTCAAATATATTCTCACAAGAATTGAATATATGGGATATACCGTTAACTTTAAAACCGAAAGCAAGTCCTACAAGGAAAAGAAGAACATCATCAATCCGCCTGAAAAGTGGGCAGTCTTCCCCAATACACAGGAAGCAATAATTGATGAGGAAACATGGCATCTTGTTCAGAAGCTCCTTAAGACACCGCGAAAGAAGGATGAATCCCACGGTGAAGCCAATCCTCTTACGGGACTTGTGTTCTGTGCCGATTGTGGTGCCAAAATGTATAACAGAAGAGTTACCGAGGGTATTACCGCAAGCGGAAACCGTCGCAGGGCATCTGATTCCTATGACTGCTCTAATCACAAGCTCCGTGCATTAAAAACCTCTGTTTCCTGCTTCAATCACTATATAAGCACGGCGGCACTCAGAGAGATAGTTTTGTTTACTATACGTGAGATAAGTGTATACGCTATTTCAAACCGTGAGGAATTTATTGAAAAGGTGCGTCAGGCTTCTGCCGTAAAGCAGGAGCAGACGGCGAAGGAGCTCAAGCGACAATTAAACAAAGACAAGAAAAGACTTACAGAGCTTGATTTTCTTTACAAAAAGCTCTATGAATCCTATGCGGTAGGCAAAATACCCGAAGACAAGTTTGAGTTTCTCTCCGGTGAATATCTTGCTGAGCAGACAGAACTACAGAACAGTATAGCAGAAAATGAAGTCGAAATTTGTAAATATGAGGATGATACTGCCCGTGTCGGTCAGTTCCTTGAACTTGCAGAGAAATATACAGACTTTACCGAGCTTACCACACCTATGATAAATGAATTCATAGATAAAATACTTGTTCACTCTGCTGACAGAAATAACGGACCGAGAACACAGGAGGTTGAAATATATCTTAAGTTTATCGGTCAGTTTGAAATTCCTCAAAGAGAGCTGACCGAAGAAGAGCTTGAACAGATGAGAATCAAGAAATATTGGCAGGACAGATATTGGAAGCACAGAGATTACGAGCTTAACCGCAGAAAAAAGCAGAAAGAAAAAGAAGCGACCTTGACCGCTGAATTATACTAATTTTAAGCAGTCCGTACAACACGGGCTGCTTTTTCTATGTCAAAAAATTTATTATGAAAGGAAATATTTAAAATGAAAACTTTTAACAAAATCAAAATCATCGGTGTTGACCATGGTTATGGCAACATCAAAACTGCAAACCACTGCTTCAGAACAGGCATTACGGCTTACGATTCAGAGCCGCTTTTTACAAAGGATATGCTTGTTTACGGTGGTAAGTTCTATCTTATCGGCGAAGGACACAAGGAGTTTCTTCCCGACAAAATCAAAGACGAGGACTATTATGCCCTCACACTTGTGGCCATTGCAAAGGAGTTAAGTGCAGAAAACTTGACAGAAGCTACAGTTCACATTGCGGCAGGTCTGCCTCTCACTTGGACAGCAGGACAGAAAGAAAGCTTCAAAGCATATCTTACCAAGAATGAGGAAGTGTATTTCACTTGGCAGCATAAGGACTACAAAATAAAAATCGCAGGTGCGAGTATCTATCCTCAGGGGTATGCGGCGGTTTCACAGTTTGCAACCAAAATGGACGGTGTAAACCTTGTCGCTGACATTGGCAACGGCACAATGAATGTTCTTTATGTTATTAATGGCAGACCGCAGTCAGAAAAAATGTACACGGAAAAGTTCGGCACACACTTCTGTACCGTTGATATCCGTGAAGCTTTCCTCAGAAAAACACAGCGAGAAATCAATGAGCATATCATTGATGAGGTGCTCTGCAAGGGTACTGCAAACATTGTTCAGTCGGATATGAAGATTATCAAGGCAGAGGTGCAGAAATATGTAGGTGAAATCTTTCACAGACTCCGTGACCACGGATATGATGAAAACACTATGATGCTGTATATCACCGGCGGTGGCGGTTGCCTTGTAAAGAATTTCTATAAGTACAATACAGACCGTGTGCGTTTTGTTGATGACATCTGTGCAGCGGCAAAGGGTTATGAATACCTTGCAGAAACTATGAAGAAAAGTGGCAGGATATGAGTGAGTACCGTATAAATGTCCGCTTTAATTTAAGCGACACAGAACACACGGCAATCATTGATTATCTGAACAGCCTTGACAAAGAAAAATACAAGTCAAGAAATCAGTTTATCATTGAAGCAATAAAATCGGCCATTGCTAATGCGAATAAGCAAATATCAGACGATGAACTGCTTGAAAAATTCCGTGAGATTCTTAAAGAGGAGCTGTGTGGTATTTCAGTTACCGCATCAGCTCATTCTCCTTCTTCGGATAGTTTTAATACGGAATTGACCGAGGAGGAAAAGCAGAAAAATGATGCAGAGGCATTGGCATTTCTTGATATGTTTTAACGGTGCCAAAACATTCAGATTTCGGAGCCACAGACAAAAACACAATAAAAAACGGCACCGCTTATGGTGCCAACAGATGGGAGGTGATATTTATGACCGAGAACGAGAAAAAGCTCATACAAGCTAAGCACAGACTTGAGCAGGCTGAAAACCGCAACCGTAAGAAGGAACGCACAGAGCGAAACCATAGACTTATTGTAGAGGGTGCAATTTTGGAGAAGCTTTTACCTGAAATCAAGACGATGAGCTTTACAGATATTGAGGGGTATTTACGTGAAAGGCTGAATTAAAGGCTGATATATGTCCCTTAAGGGGGCGCACTTACTCACCACCGTAAAGG
>JAFUQS010000104.1 GCA_017472225.1 Clostridia bacterium
AAAAAGAGCTGTTCTGAAACCGAGCAGTGTTATGGCACAAAGTAGAAATCTGAAAATAACGTTAAGAAGAAATTTTGTTTTATTATACACGGTGAGCAGAAAATAATACCGAGTAAATGGTAGAATAAGCCTTTATCGGTATTTTCAGATTGCTCCGTTGTGCCATACCACGGCTCGGTTGCCGAACAGCTCTGTTTAAAACAACGCTCAATAAAATGAGCCGCTTGGTTTAATTTGTTCCGTAAGGTCTGCTATTGTCTGATTTATTTGTGTGCCTTTCCACTGCCTGTAGTCCGACAGTCGCCGCCGCTACAATCTGCTTTCTGAAAGAGAATTCCTTTTTACGCTGCTATTCTGATTTTTTTATGATTGTTTATTTTTTGCAGACTCCTTATTGTTTTATCTTTTCCTAACTACTGTCTACTGACCCCTGTCTCCTGACTACTGTCTACTGACTACTGACTACTAAAAACGATTCACCTTCATTTTAAACTGTTGTTCATTTTTTTACATCTGCTTTTTATGTCTAAATCCCCTTTTACAGAAATAGAATATACTGAATAACCACAAAAGGAGATTTGATATATGACCGATAATCTTGACAAGCTCATTGAAGAATATTCCCAAAAGCTCATGACCTCTATCCCGAGGGATCAACTGCGAAAAAGCTCCATAAACACTTCCCCTGAGCCGCAAGAGCCACCGACTCAGGAAGCACTGACTGGCAACGCTTCCCCGGCAGCAGAAAGCTCACCCGTTGAAGAAATCGGCAGCGATCAGGAAAAAGCCGTCACGGAAAACGAAACCGAAAAACAACCCGAAGAAATTCCGAAAAACACAAATGAGCCTCAACCGATACCCACTGACCCGGACAACTTTTCAACCTTTCTTGCCCGTGTTTTCACCGGTGGCGGTGCTTTCGCCGTGCCTGAAGCAAAGGTTGTGATTTACCGTGGCGATGTTCTTCATTCCTTTCTCACAACCGATGAAAGCGGTGAAACAAAACAGATAAAGCTTGAAGCTTATCCGGAAGAAAATTCACTTGAGCCGCTGAGTGATGAGCAGAGACTCAACTATTCCGCCGATGTTTTTGCCGATGGCTTCACTGCCCGCAAAGGACTTCTTGTTTCTGCCGTGGGCGGTGCAGATATAATTCTGAATGTTGAGCTGATTCCCGAAAGCGAGGGGATAAACTGAAATGCCGCCGACAATTCCGACAGATATTGTGGTTCACCTCGGTGCGCCCTCGTCAAATGCACAGAATGTGACGGTTCCCTTTGCCGATTACATTAAAAATGTGGCATCCTCCGAGATTTTTTCCACATGGAACGATGCTGCCATAAGAGCCAATGTTCTGGCTCAGATTTCCTTTGCCCTCAACAGAGTTTACACCGAATGGTACCGTGCCATGGGCTATGATTTTGACATCACCAACAACACAGGCTTCGACCAGAGCTTTGTTCCCAACAGAAACATTTATGAAAACATCAGCCGGATTGTTGATGATATTTTCAATGATTATCTGCGCCGTGAGGGTACAATCAATCCGCTTTTCACACCCTACTGTGACGGTGTTGAGGTATCCTGTGACGGACTTTCCCAATGGGGCTCACAAAGTCTTGCCTCAACAGGATACTCAGATGTTGAAATTTTAAGATACTACTACGGTGACAATATTGAAGTTGTTGTCAATGCTCCCATTGCCGAAAATGTACCATCCTTTCCCGACACTGCACTGCGCCTCGGCGACCTTAACGAAAATGTCCGCCGTATGCAATTATATCTCAACCGTATTTCTGCTAACTACCCCGCCATACCAAAAATTGTTAATGTTGTGGGCAGATTCGATGAAAATACGGAAAATGCCGTAAAGGCCTTTCAGCGTATATTTGGTCTTTCCCCCGACGGTATCATCGGCAGAGGAACATGGTACAGAATTGTGTACATCTTTGATGCGGTTACAAGACTTGCCGAGCTTGATGCAGAAGGAATAGGATATGAAAACCTGCCAAAGCAGTTTCAGGGTGCTCTTTCTGAGGGTGATACGGGAGGCGCTGTTGTGACGGTGCAGTATTTTCTCACACTCTTAGGCCGTTTTGTGGATTTTATACCTGTTATTGCCGTTGACGGTGTTTACGGCCCCGGCACAAGGAATGCAGTTCTTGCCTTTCAGAGATATAAGGGTCTGCCGCAGACAGGTGAAGTTGACGAACAGACATGGCTGAGCCTTTATGCCGCTTATGCAGGGGTGATTGACTATATAACAAGCAGAAATCCCGTGGCGAGTGTACCGACAGAGCCTTTCCCGGGTGTTACATTGCGACGGGGTGATGTCGGCCCTTCAGTGAGAACTGCACGAAGCTATCTCAGCTATATCGCAGATTATTTTTATGACCTTACTCCCCTTTCCCAAAGCAATCTGTTTGACACAAGGATGCAGAACACCGTGAGGGAATTTCAGCGGATTTTCAACCTTAACCCCACAGGTATGATTGACGAAAGAACATGGAACACCATTGCCGATGTTTACAGCACTCTCAGAGAAGGTCAGCAGAGAATCGAGGGGCAATATCCGGGATACACACTAAGTCAGGAGGGAGCATAAAATGACCGAAAAAGAAAAAGCTGTTTCTGAGCTTCAGGGCTATCTGAGAAATATTTCAAGAGTGGACAGCGACATTCTTCGGGTTGTTCCTGACGGCATTTTCGGTGAAGAAACCACCGCTTCAGTGAAAAGCTTTCAAGGAAAATACGGCTTTGAGGAAAACGGCATTGTGGACTATGCCGTCTGGACCCGGATTATCGAAGAAAACCGCAAGGCAGTTTTTCTTTTCAGTGAGCCAAGGCAAATTGCTCAGATTTCAAATGAAGACCTGCCCCTGAGCTACGGAACCCAAAGCAACGCAGTTTATCATTTAAAAACAATGCTTCTTTATTTGGGGCAAAAGCACTCAAATTTCAACGAGGTTACCGTGGGCAATGTTTTTGACAGCGAAACCGAAAGCAGTGTCCGTCAATGGCAAAGGGCATTGCGGATTCCCGACAACGGAATTGTTGATAAAACAACATGGAATCTGCTCACGGATTATTACCTTACGGGAAGCTGAAAAATGAAGTGCAACAACGCCGGTAAATTCCGGATAAAAAACATCTGCAAAAAAGCTAAGCTTTTTGCAGATGTTTTTTATTTACTGAGTCTTTCAACCAGCATCGGTATTGCCTGCTCAAAATTAACACCGTAGTCATTTCCGTCAGGGTCTTCAATTGTGAGCCTGATACATTCTGCGGTGTAATCTGCGGCAAGAACTGAGGCATCCTTCCATGAAAGTCCGTTCATTATTCCGCCGATACAGGTGCTTGAAAAAATGTCGCCGGTGCCGTGGTATGAGCGTGAGTGCTTTTTGTGGCAATAATGAAAATATTCATCCTTTTCACTGTCATAGCCCATAACACCGGTTTTCCCTTCCTCAAAGGATACTCCTGTGAGAATGCAGATTTTTGCACCGAGAGCTGCAAGCTTCTTGAGAAGTGCTTTGACATAAGCCTCATCATACTCTGTTCTGTATTCCGTGCCGGTCATAAAGCAGGCTTCAGTTATGTTCGGAACAATGATGTCTGCCACTGCACAAAGCGAAGCCATTTTTTTGGCAAAGGCTTCATCAAAGGCAGGGTAAAGCTTACCGTTATCAGCCATTGCAGGGTCAACAAAGGTAACGCTTCCTTCTGTTTTAAAATCAGAGAACAGCTTAATCATAAGGTCAATCTGCTCAAAGGAGCCGAGGTAGCCCGTATAAATTGCATCAAAGCCGAGACCGGCTCTTTTCCAATGCTCTGTGATGGGAGTAATCTGGTCTGTCAGATCCTTGCAGGTGAATTCGCTGAACATGGTGTGAGTTGAAAGAACTGCAGTGGGAATGATTGCAGTTTCAACTCCCATTGCTGAAATAATCGGCAATGCCACCGTAAGTGAGCACTTACCTACACAAGATATATCCTGAACCGTGACAATTCTTTTCATTTTGCATACCACCCGAAAAATTAGTCTTTACAAATTTCATGTTTACTATTATACTTATAATTGACCATATTGAAATAACCAAATTTCGAATAATTTATATGGTCAGATTGAAGGTTATAATATGCTCACTTACTCCTTTGAAGAAAAAGGAAAGGAAAGCCTTTATGAATTTCTTTATAAAAAAATCCGTGAGGATATCCTTTCCTTCCGCCTTTCCCCCGATGAAAAGCTGCCATCCAAAAGGGCTCTGGCAAAGAACCTTTCTGTCAGCACCATAACCGTTGAAAACGCTTACAGTCAGCTTATGGCAGAGGGATATATATACTCCGTGCCGAAAAGCGGCTTTTATGTGTCACATATAACCTCAAAGGCGGGAGCAAGACGTTCGGATGCCGTACCGGCAGAGCAGCCTCAGACCAATGACACCGCTGAGCTTTTTGCCGATTTCACCGGAAACTCCGTTCCTGCCGGCTCATTTCCCTTTGTGACATGGACAAAGCTTATGCGTGAAACAATGTCAGATTCACCCGAAAAGCTCATGGCCAATTCGCCGTCACAGGGAATTTATGAGCTGCGAAGTGCAATTGCAGATTACCTTTTTCAATTCCGTGGAATGGATGTAAGCCCCGAGCAGATAATCATCGGTGCCGGCACGGAATACCTTTACGGCCTTATTATTCAGCTTCTGGGCAGAAGCAAAGCCTATGCCGTTGAAGAACCCGGATATCAGAAAATAAGCAAAATTTACCGTTCCAACGATGTGGAATGTGTACATATTCCCCTTGACGGAAACGGCATTGACATTTCAGCACTTGACTCCTCCCCGGCAGATGTTGTACACATTTCGCCGTCACATCATTTTCCCACAGGCATTGTGACTCCCATCAGCCGCAGATACGAGCTTCTTTCATGGGCATCAAAAAGCGTGGGCAGATATATTATTGAGGATGATTACGACAGCGAATTCCGACTTCTCGGAAAGCCCGTTCCTTCCCTTCAGAGCATAGATGTGCTTGAAAAGGTTATATACATAAACACCTTCTCCAAGTCTCTGACTTCAACAATACGTATAAGCTACATGGTTCTGCCGAAAAGTCTTATAAAGCTATATAAAAACAAGCTCAGCTTTTATTCCTGCACCGTTCCCAATTTTGAACAGTATACCCTTGCAAAGTTTATTGAAAGAGGCTTTTTTGAAAAGCACATTAACCGAATGAGGAACTATTACCGTTCCCGTCGGGATTGTGTGATGAAATGCATCGCAGCTCAGCCGGATTTTTCAAAAGTAAAAATAACCGAGGAAAACTCGGGACTGCATTTTCTTCTCACGATAAACACCTCACTTTCCGATGAGGAGCTGACAGAAAAAGCAAGGGAAAAGGGTGTGAAAATCTCATGCCTCAGTGAATACTGTTACGACAGAAAAAACGCTCAGCCTCACACTCTTATCATCAACTATTCGGGCTTACCGACAGAGAAAACAGAAAGAGCAATCGGACTTCTGTTCAGCTGCTTTTGAAAAGTCTTTGGCAAAACCGAAGAAAATATGCAAAAATTCACCTGATACAGTGTATTTTTTCCCGTTAACTATTGATATTTCTTGCAAAATTTGAGATAATATACTGAAATATACCCACATTGAAGGAGGATTTATTTTGAGTGACAACTTAAAGCTCGCTGAGCTTCTGTTTCCCGATATAACACAAACCCCTGCCGATATGGAAGAAAAGTTCCCGCCGAGAAGCCTCAAGGAGGGCGCAAGAGTTACAAGACTTGCTCCGAGTCCCACAGGCTTTCTCCACTTCGGTAATCTTTTCGCAGGTACGGTTGCATATAAAACCGCAAAGGTTACTGACGGTATCTTCTATGTAAGAGTTGAGGATACAGACCAGAAAAGAAAGGTTGAAGGCGCAATCAAGGTTATGCTTGACGGCCTTAAGGCTTTCGATGTAACTGCTGACGAGGGCGTTATCGGTGAAGGTATTGAAAAGGGTGACTACGGCCCTTATTACCAGAGTCAGAGAAAGGATATCTACCATGTTTTTGCAAAACAGCTTGTGCTTGACGGCCTTGCTTATCCTTGCTTCTGCTCTGCGGAGGAATTAGACGAAATCAGAGCAGCGCAGGAAAACGAGCCTATTAAGGGTTATTGGGGCTCCTATGCAAAATGCCGCAATCTTTCTTTTGAAGAAATTGAAAAAAATATCTCCGAAGCAAAGCCCTGGACTCTCCGCCTCAGGTCCCCCGGTGATATGGAGAAAAAATGCTTCTTTGACGACATGATAAAGGGCAAAATCGAAATGCCCGAAAATGTGCAGGATGTTGTACTTCTCAAGTCCGACGGTATTCCTACATACCACTTTGCCCACGCAGTTGATGACCATCTGATGCGCACAACCCATGTTGTAAGAGGCGACGAATGGATGTCAAGCTGTCCGATTCATCTTCAGCTTTTCAAGTGCCTCGGCTTCAAGGTGCCGAAGTACGCCCATGTTGCTCCCATTATGAAGGAGGAAAACGGAGGCAAGAGAAAGCTCTCAAAGCGCAAGGACCCGGAGGCTGCTGTTACCTTCTATGTTGAAAAGGGCTATCCGAAGGAAAGCGTTAACGAATACATTATGACGCTTATGAATTCCAATTTTGAGGATTGGAGAAAGACCAACAAGGATGCAGATATCAACTCCTTCCCCTTTAACCTTAAAAAGATGAGTGTTTCCGGTGCTTTGTTCGATATGGTAAAGCTCAACGACATTTCAAAAAATATAATCTCCCTGATGCCCGCAAAAAAGGTTTATGATTATGCCTCTGCCTGGGCAAAGGATTATGACAAGGACTTCTTTGAGCTTCTCACAAAAGACGAAGAATATTCCGTTAATATTCTCAACATTGACAGAGAAACTCCAAAGCCGAGAAAGGACATTGCATGCTTTGATGAAATCAAGGACTATGTCAGCTACTTCTTTGACGAAATATATGAAAAGAATTATGAGCTGCCCGAAAATATAACTCCCGATATGGCAAAGGAAATTCTTGAAGCCTATATAAAGGAATACAACGGTGCAGATGACAAGCAGCAATGGTTTGACCGTATCAAAGCTCTTTGTGAGCCTCTCGGCTATACTCCCAATGTTAAGGAGTATAAGAAAACTCCCGAGCTTTTCAAGGGTCATGTAGGTGATGTTTCAACGGTTATCCGTATTGCCGTAACAGGCAGAAGAAACACCCCCGACCTTCATGCAATCATGAGTCTTCTTGGTGAGGACAAGGTAAAAGCAAGACTCACTGATGCAATAGAATCTCTTTGAAAGGAGAATATCAATGGAAGAAGTAACTAAAATTTCTAACTTTATCCATGACTTCATTGATGAGGACTTGGAAAAAGGCGTATATACTCATGTTCAGACCCGTTTCCCGCCTGAGCCTAACGGCTATCTGCACATCGGCCACGCCAAGGCTATTCAGATTGACTTTTCAACAGCGGAAAAATACGGCGGCACCTGTAACCTCCGCCTTGACGATACCAACCCTTCAAAGGAAGATGTTGAGTATGTTGACGCTATCAAGGAGGACATCGAATGGCTCGGCTATAAGTGGGACAAGGTGCTTTACGCTTCAAGCTATTTCGACTTCATTTATGAATGTGCAGTAAAGCTTATTGAAATGGGCAAGGCTTATGTGTGTGACCTCACCGCTGATGAAATCCGTGAATACAGAGGTACACTCACAGAGCCGGGCAAAAACAGCCCCTACAGAGACCGCAGTATCGAAGAAAACCTTGAGCTTTTCAAAAGAATGACCGACGGTGAATTTCCCGACGGAGCAAGAGTTCTTCGTGCAAAAATTGATATGGCATCGCCTAACATCAATATGCGTGACCCCGTAATTTACAGAATCGCCCATGTCAGCCATCATCAGACCGGTGACAAGTGGTGCGTTTATCCGATGTACGACTTCGCACACCCCATTTCAGACACAAAGGAAGGCGTAACACACTCCCTTTGCTCACTTGAATTTGAAAACCACAGACCTCTTTATGATTGGGTGCTTCGTGAGCTTGGCTTTGAAACTCCCTCTCGTCAGATTGAGTTTGCAAGACTTAACCTTAATTACTGCCTCACAAGTAAGCGTAAATGCTTACAGCTTGTGAATGAAAACATCGTTGACGGCTGGAACGACCCGAGAATGGTCACAATCAGCGGTATGAGAAGACGAGGCTATCCTGCCGAAGCAATCCGTGATTTCATAAACAGAGTAGGCGTTTCAAAGGCTTATTCGGTTGTTGACTTCGGACTTCTTGAAGCCTGTGTAAGAGATAATCTCAATGTTAACGCTCCGAGATGTATGGCTGTTCTTCGTCCCTTGAAGGTTATTATCGATAACTATCCCGAGGACCTTGTGGAAGAAATTGAGCTTCCCGTAAATCAGGACAGACCTGAAATGGGCACAAGAGTTATCCGCTTCTCAAAAGAGCTTTATGTTGAAAAAGAAGACTTCATGATTGAGCCGCCGAAAAAGTATTTCAGACTCTTCCCCGGCAACGAGGTACGTCTCAGAGGTGCTTATTTCGTAAAATGTGTCGGCTATGACACAGACGAAAACGGCGAGGTCACTGCAGTTCATTGCACATATGACCCGGCAAGTAAGGGCGGCAACTCACCCGACGGCAGAAAGGTCAAGGGTACACTTCATTGGGTAAGCGCAAAGAACTCAATTGACTTTGAAGCAAGACTTTATGACAGGCTTTTTGTCAATCCCAACCCCTCTGATGAGTCCGCAGGCTCATTCAAGGATAACCTTAACCCGGATTCATTGCTGATTCTTGAGGGCTGCAAGCTTGAAGACGGAATCGGTGAGCTTAAGGCAGGCGATACCTTCCAGTTTATGCGCCAGGGTTATTTCTGCGTTGACACCACAACCACGGATGAAAAATTAGTGTTCAACAGAACTGTTGCACTTAATTCATCCTGGAAATAAAAGGAGAAAGAAAATTATGAAAATTGCATACCGTATTATCACACCTATTTTAGCTGTCGGTGCAATTGTAATGGGACTTTTATTAAAGCTGTTCTATTTTGCAATCGGCGGTGCATCCGAACAAATCACAAGCATTGTTCAGCTTCTTCAACAGTTCGGTGTTTCAACACAGTTTGAATATTCCGCAGTTGAGATTATTCAGCTTCTGATGGGCATTGAGCCTGCTGCCGAAGAGGGTTCTGCAACCTTCCTCACTGTGGCAGAGCCTGTTCTCCCCCACATCATCGCTTTTGTTGTGTTCTTTGTTCTTGCGCTTGTAATGTTCCTTGTTGTGGGCGTTGTTGCAGCCGCAACCAACAACAGAAAAGCCGTTATCGGTCTTTCATGCGGCGGACTTGTTATCATGTTTATTGCCATCGTAATCAGCCGACTTGCATTTGACAAGATTATGGGCGGTGAAATTGAGCTTTCAGAGCTTGTGGGTGTTGTTTCCGACAGTGCCTGGGCGCAGATTCTTGCAACAGTAGTAACCGTTTCTCAGGCTACTCTTTCAGCCGGCTACTACGCTGTTTTCGGAATGTACATTCTTGTTATTCTCTGGACAATTCTTACCAATATGCTCATCAGCACTCCCATTCAGTTTGAAAAGAAGCACAGAAGAAAGAAGCCCCTCAGAAGACCTTCAGCTATGTTCCGCAAATAAAACATAAAAAAGACAGCTTGAAGCACCTGCACTATAGCAGGTGCTTCAGTTATATCCGCCTGACATCAAGGTGTAAAAAAGCAAATAAAAGCAGAGCGTCTTGCTCTGCTTTTATTACTTTGAAGAAGGTCTTCCTTCAGTTGTCATTCTTTTGTTATATAGCTTCGATTGTATATGCATAATAATATTTCGTACCCTTATGCATGATGTAGGGTTCTCTCAGGCAGGCATTACCCGGAGTGTCACCGCCGATACCTCTTTGCATAAGGTCAATGCAAACGGTGGTGATGTCCTTGTGCTTAAGAGAATGGATATGGGTTGCTTCATCAAGATCATTCACAGTGTAATGATGACAGTTGATTGCAAACGGTGTTTCGCCAAGAGCCGTGAATCGAAGTCCTTCGCCCTCTGAATTTTTAACCTCAAGCATTCTTACATCGGTTCTGTGTCCGTTTTCCTGAGGTCTCATATAATGATGCTCCATGTCCTCAACGGTCATTTCATGAAGTGCAATTCTTGCACCTGTCTTACGGTCAATGTAGTTTTCATGCGGGCCTCTGCCGTACCACTTGGCAATGTGGTAATCCTTATCCATTGTGAGTACGGTTCCGAAACGGATCATATCCTGAATATTGGGTGTACCCTCATGAGTAACATCAATTTTACCGTCAGGGTAAACTGTATAGGTCATTTTTGCTCCCTTAAGACCCATTACGCTGAGCGTGGTTTCAATATATGCACTGTGGCTGTAGCGATGAATAAGAGTTGCCTTTGAGGTGAGCTTATCCGTTGCCATTTTCCACATATACAGAGGATGAACGGGAATAAGAGGCGGAACAAAGTTGAGATAGTCAATGTCGTTATCTGTAAGAGCTCTGTAATAATTGGGCTTAAGGGCACCCTTGAGATATTCCTTGCCATCCTTAACCATTGAAGTGAGAAGTCCGTTGACGAAGGTGTATCTGAAGCCTTCACCTATAACAGTGAACTTCTTCTGGTCGCCTTCAATTTCAACATCCTTTTCATATTTCACCTTTGCCTTTTCTCCGGCAGCTCTTAAAATGAACTGGTCAAAGCCCTGCTCATAGCCTGCCTTTGCAAAACGGCAATCCTCACGCCTGATAAACGAGAAGGTGAGAATGATTTCGCCGTTTGCTTCCTCGGGAATTTCATAATCAAAGCTGAATTCCATTTCGGAAAGCGGAGCAAGATTTTCAAACATAGCTCTGTCAAGCATTCCCTCATGAAGCTTTTCACCGTCATTTGTCACAACATATCTGATGTCAAACTTTGAAAGATCTGAGAAAAGCTGCTTATTCTTAAGAAGATATACACCCTTCTCAGTATCAATTGCCTTAACCTGAATTTCGCAATAAACCTTTCTTACCTCATGGATTGAAGGATGCACCTTTCTGTCTGCGGCAATAATACCGTTGGCATTGAAGTAAATATTACTGCCCACAATTGCGCAGGTGTTATAGGGAGGCTTTATCCACAAATCCTTTTCGTTATAATCTGTGCCGTAAAGCCACATATCATTGCCGTCTTCGTCAGTCTTATGAATAGCCTGGTCAACAAAGTCCCAGATATAACCGCCGCAAAGGTTATCGTACTTTTCAAAGGCATCCATATATTCCCTGAAGTTGCCGAGGCTGTTTTCCATTGCATGAGCATATTCACAGAAAACAACAGGCTTTGTGTAAAGCTCCTTGGGAATGGGCTTACTGTCTGCAGCAAGGGCATTTGCAATGTTGTCAAACCATGTGATTGTGAGAGGCTCTTTTTTGCCCAGCTTTTCAACCTGATCCTCGGTGGGATACATACGGCTGATAACATCACTCTTTGTGAAATCAAAGTCGCCCTCATAATGGAACTGCCTTGTGTTATCAAGTCTGAGTGCAGCTTCCTTCATTCTCAGGAAGTTGCTGCCGTCACCCGCTTCGTTGCCGAGGCTCCACATGAATACACAGGCATGGTTTCTGTCACGAAGCACCATTCTTTCCATACGGTCAACAACAGCCTTTGTCCACATAGGATTATCACCGGGAACACCCTTTCGTCTTACACCGTGGGTTTCAAGGTCACATTCATCCATAACATAGAAGCCGTATTCGTCGCAAAGGTCATAGAATCTCGGATCATTGGGATAATGGGAGGTACGGATGGAGTTGATGTTGTTCTGCTTCATGATGTTCAGGTCCTGAATATATCTTTCATCGGGAACTGCCCAACCTGAATCGGGGTCAAAATCATGGCGGTTAACGCCTCTTATAAGAAGGGGCTGACCGTTGACAAGAATCTTTTCACCCTTGATTTCAATCTGTTTAAAGCCGAAGCGGACTGACTTATATGTAACAACACCGTCACAAACCGTTCTGATAAGCAAGGTATAAAGCACAGGGCTTTCGCTTGACCAGAGCATGGGCTTTTCAATACGCTTTTTGAAAACAACCTTGTTTTCACCCTGCTTTGTCACAAGGTCAAGGGTACCGACAACAATCGGCTTTGCACCGGTAAGAAGTGTTGCTTCAATCTGAAGGCTCTTGCCTGCCTCACTGTAATCCTTGAGATAGATGTCAAGCAGCAAATCGGCATCGGTATAATCATTGACAAGCTCTGTTCTAACAAAGAAGTCTCTTATGCACTGCTTTGGTTCACTGTAAATATAAACCTCACGGTAAATACCTGAAAGGAACCACATATCCTGGTCCTCGAGATAGGTGCCGTCGGTATAACGGTAAACCTCAGCAGCAACCTTATTGACACCGGGCTTTACAAATTCAGTGATGTCGAATTCATGGGGAGTGTTCGAGCCCTGTGAATAGCCGACATACTTACCGTTAACATACACCTTGAGGCCCGCTTTTGCAGCTCCGAAGTGAAGAAAAATCTGTCTGCCGTTCCAATCTTCGGGCACAGTGAAGGAGGTTCTGTGCATTGCAACCTCCTGACCCTTGATGTCAATTGACGGGATTTTACTTTTTTCAACACAGATACAGTTCGGGAATGAATTTGCATAGTACCAGGGCTTTGTGTAGTCCTTCTGAAGCTGCCACACACCAGGAATTGTGATATCCTCCCAATTGCTGTCATCAAAATCTGCATCGGCATATTTTGCGGGGAGCTCGCCTACTCCTTTATACCAGAAGAACTTCCATTTTCCGTTGAGTGAAATTTTATAAGGGGATTTTTCTCTTTTTGCGGCGGAATCTGCCTTGTCATAGCAAAAAGCAAGGACATGACCGTCTTCCTTATTTTCTTTGATTATTTCGGGGTTTTCCCAGATATACTTCATACTTTCTCTGTCCTCCTGAAAAATTTGATATATAAAATATCTATACCATACTATTTTACTAAATATTCACGGTGTTTGTCAAGGATTATACGACAAGTGATGACAATTATACATTTTTTGCCTTTCTGTTTATTCATTACATTTCTCCCAAAATCAGACTTTTGTGCAAAATTTACATTAAACACTGTTCTTTTTATACAAATCGACTGCAAAACTGAAAATAGTAACAAAATATCGTTAATTTGTTTGTTTAGTTTGGATATTGATAATTAAGGTGCAAAGTGGTAGAATATCAAGGCAATCAAAAAGAACCTTCAGCAATTCGGTTTGCTTTTAAAAATGAGAAATAAATATGAAGACAAAAAGTAGCTGTAAAAATAAGTTTTTTACAGCTACTTTTATTTTTTTGTTTATTGAAGCTCAACTGCGAACAGACCCGGAATGTCAAAGGGAATAATAACATCGTGTGCGCAGCCGTCCTGACTGACAAAGCAGAACATATATCCGCCGTCACAGATAACACTTGCAGACTCATAAATTTTCATGCCGAGTCCGTCTTCATCCTCAGGAATTTCTTCTGCTTCATTATTTTCATAATCATCTTCAGAGGTGTCCGTCTCCACGCCCTGCTGCAGCTTCACGGCTATATCACTGTAATCGTATCCGCCGTAAATACGGTAAAGAAGCTCGGAAATCACAAGATAATCCTTGCCGATGATTGCATCCTTCGTGATAAAATCACCGGATTCAACATCAAAATTATAGCCCTCAACGGTTCTTTCAGGGAGCTTCACCGGCTGAGTCTCTTCATTTTCAGCCTGCGTGGTTTCTTCCTGCTCACCGTTTTCATTTTGGGCTTCATTTTCGTCAACGGGCATTGAGGACGGCACATATTCTGCTGTATCCTCAAGAACGCTGATGTAGCCGTTATCCGTATAGGTCACTCTTGAAACAACATGGGTAAGAAGGGGTAATTCATCCTTGTTTCCGCCGTTTTTCAGGAATTTTTTATAGTCGCTCTGTACCGAGTCCTCCTCCATTGAAAAGGCAGTAATCATGTCGCTGTAAAGCTGATTTGCCGTCTGTTCACCAAGGCTTCCACCTGTAAACACGGGGTATTCAATAATGTATTTGTGATATACCGTTCCGTCAGATGCCTTCTTTTCAATTATTTCAGTTTTCATTTCAAAGGAAATTCCGCTTTCATTTTCAATAAGAACTCCGCTTGAATTAAAAATAGGTTCATCGCTGAGCCTTGTGATTTTCCACTGAGTCTCAGAATCATCTTCACTGCTTACCTTTTCAACAATTGCATATCTTTCCTTTGTTTCGGCTGAAAGATTGCTTTCCTGAAGAAAGCTGCATTCAATATAATAGCTTCCGTCCTGAATACGCTTACTTTCCTTAACATCGGCTATATAGGAAATTTCAGGCTCATAATCAAGCTTATCCCTGAAATAATAATATCCGCCGTAATAATAGCAATCATCAGTGTTTGCAGTGTGATTGACATTGAGTCCAAAAAGCTCAACTATAGCGTCTATTTTTTCTTCCTCTATTTTGTAATAGCTGTAATCACCGTTTTCATTTGCATAACGCTGTGCAGGGTCAGGAATGTTTGCTGTAATCTGAGTGTGGTCATATAAGGCACGGTAAAGCCCGTTTGCATCATAGGGCTTCACCATATCCAGAAGCTCATTCACGGTGGTGTGAGAAGCATCAAGGTCACTGTCGCAAACAGCAGACACACCGGAAAGCCACTTTTCAAGCTCACCCTTTTCTTCACCTGAAAGACCGCTCAACGCAACAGTTTTGACAGCCTGACTGTTACCCTTAAAAACATCACTTTTAACGCTCACAAATGTAAGCACCAGCATCATACAGGCAAGAATACAAACCACAGAAACAATAAGTGCCGCCGCAGATTTATCTCCTACGCTTTCCTTATTGCTTTTCTTTTCAGCTTTATTCTTGTCAGCGGCTGATTTTCTTTGAATTTTTTTCACCTTCGGTAAAGGCTTTTCTTCCAATGACAGCTCATATTCAGGAGCAGTATATTGCTCCTCATTTTCCTTCACAGCTTCACCGTTTTCCTCACCGTCAGGCTCCTTTTCATTTTCGGCTTCTGCAGTGATTATGGCAGGCTTTTCAATTTCCTCATCGGGGATGTTCAGTGTGAAGGGCTTTTTTTCTGCCTCATTTTCTTGCATAATTGCAGATGTTCCGCACTCGGGACAGCTTGACAGCGAATCGTCAAACATATTTGCACATTTTCTACAAATCATTATCTTTCTCCTTTGCCGTCCTTATTTCTTTATAAACATCAGATGTATTCGAGCAAATCGGTAATCTTTTCGATTTCGGCAGCAACGCCCGTATTTCCGAGACCCTTGCCCTTAAAATCACCGTAATTCATTCTGATTGCCTTCATGTCGGCACCAAGTGCGCCCTGAATATCATTGACAGGGTGGTCACCGACGAAAAGAGCCTCCTCGTTTTTCACTCCTGCTCTTTTACAAGCCTCATCAAAAATGCCCCTTGCAGGCTTATAAATACCGATGTCGCCGGATACAATCACAACATCGAACATATCCCTGATGCCTGCAGTGTCAAGCTTGATATTCTGCAAAGAGGAAACACCGTTTGTGATGCAGCCGAGTATATAGCCTCTTTTCTTGATTTCCTTGAGCACATCAATTGCACCGTCAAGCATTACAATGTGTTTGCCAAAGTCAAAGTTAAAGGAATCATAAAGCTCCTGAAGGGGAGGATGGTTTTCCCACTGCCACAATTCAATCATTTCGGGAAAATAAACCTCTCTGTCCTTATATCCGCCGTCAACGTGCTCCTCCATTTCGTCAAGCTTTATGAGTCTTTCTTCCTCGCTTATATCGGGGAAGTATTTTTTCAGAAACTCCTCGCAGTAAAGTCTGTACGCACCCTTTCTGCTCTGGAGAGTATCGTCAAAGTCAAAAAATATTGCTTTTACATTAAGCTTAGCCATTATTTATAACCTCACTATACAACCGTCTTGCGGTTTTAATATCCTTGGAAATTTGTTTTTTCAGTTCCTCGAGGCTTGAAAATTTAATTTCACCCCTCATGTATTTCAAAAGGCTGACCTCGATTTTTTTGCCGTAAAGGTCTCCGGAAAAGCCGAGAATACAGGTTTCACTTCTCATTGAATCCTTGTTCACGGTGGGTCTTATGCCCACATTTGTAACAGCCGGATAGTACCTTGAGCCGACTCTTGCTCTTGAAAGGTAAACTCCGTATTTTGGCACAATGAAATCCTGCGGGAAAAACTGATTTATTGTCGGGAAGCCTAAGGTGTGGCCGAGACCGTCACCCTTTTTAACAACAAAGTCATAAGCAAAATACTTTCCGAGCATTGTGTTTGCTTTTTCAATTTCACCCTCCATAATAAGCTGTCTTATTCTGGTTGAGCTGATAATTTCATCACCCAAAAGTATCGGTGAAAGGGAAAAGGATTCAATTCCTCGTTTGCTAAGCTGCTCATGAAGTGAAGCCGCATTTCCCTTGCCGCCCTTACCGTAATGATAATCATAACCACAGGTGACAACTCTTGCGTTAAGCTTTTCAACAATTATTTTTTCAATAAATTCATCCGGGGAATAGTCCATAGCTTCCCTGAAATTAAAATTCACAACAGTGAAGCCCATTTCTTCAAGAATTTCCTTTTTTCTTTCCTCACTTGTCAGCATAGGAGGAACCTTGCCTGAAATCAGCTTTCTCGGGTGAATGTCAAAAAGCATAACAACAGGCACAAGATTTTCTTTTTCCGCCTTTTCCAAAGCCTTGTAAAGCACTGCCTGATGTCCTCTGTGGATACCGTCAAAATAGCCTAAGCCGATGGCTGTGCCCTGCTTTTTAATTTTTTCATCCAAATGAAACATCCTGTCACCTGCCTTTTTCATTCAACATAAACCCTTTTAACAGAAAGCTTCTCTCTGTTTTCATCAATCTCACCCACACCGAGAAATTTTCCCACGGGTGAATAAACACAGTATAAGCCGGGCTCTTTTTTTCCGCCGAAACGGTTGCAATCCAGCTCACCGCCGTTGGAAAATCGCCTTGACTGTGCTTCACTTACCTTTATTTTATCATAGGAAATGAAGCTGTCAACACTGTTAAGGGCATCTGAAAGCTCATTTTTTTCTTTCATCTGTTCAAGCTGAGCCACCGTATAACACTTATCAATTGTAACACCGTTAGCTTTAATTCTTCTTAAAGCTGTCATTGTGGCTCCGCAGCCGAGAGCCTCACCGATATCGGCAATGAGACTTCTTATATACGTGCCTTTTGAACATTCCACCGTAATTTCATATTCATTTTTTTCCTCATCGCTGCCTGAAAGCGCAAGCGAATAAACGGTTATCAGCCTTTCCTCCCTTTCAACCTCTATGCCCTGCCGTGCAAGCTCATAAAGGCGCACTCCGTCTTTTTTTATGGCGGAGTACATAGGCGGAAGCTGTTTTATTTCACCACGAAAGCTATCAAGAGCTTTCTCCACCTGTTCAGCACTCACATCAACCTCACTTTGTGACAAAACCTCACCGGTAATGTCAAGCGTATCCGTGGTGAGACCAAGACGGAAGGAGGCTTTATATGCCTTGTCGTGGTCGGGAATAAGCTCAATAAATTTTGTGGCACCGCCTAAGGCAATGGGAAGAACTCCCGTTGCCATGGGGTCAAGTGTACCTGTGTGACCGATTTTTTTTGTGCCGAAAATTCTTCTGAGTCTTGATGCGGCAAAAAATGAGGTCATACCTTCACCTTTATCAAGAAAAACAAAACCTGTCATACATTTCACCCCTTTTTCCACAAATGAATATCCGCTTTTTTTCACGCCGGATTTGAAAATTCCGGCAGTAAAATAAGTTCTGCTGTGTGTACCTTCCAATAATTTCTTTGGTGCTCGCCGCAAGGCGTTACCTTCTTGTAAGAAAGTAACCAAAGAACTTTATTTGTTACTTATTCAGGTATGTTACTATATACTCTGTAACTTCCGTTTTTGCTTTTTCAATGCTCTTGCCGTAAATTTCACAGCCGGCAGCTCTGATGTGTCCGCCGCCGCCGAAATTTGCACAGATTGCCGCTGCATCAACATCCTCATCGGTACGGACAGAAACGCTGATAACACCGTCTTCCTCCTCACGCAGAGTAACACCGACCTTCACACCCTCAATCTGGCGTGTGATAGGCTTGATTGCATCAAGAGCAGACTTATCCGTTCCGCTTTCACGAAGCATGGCTTGTGTCACCGAAATCACAGCAATTGTGCCACCTGCAAAAAACTCAAGGGATGAAAGGCACATTCTTTCAAGCATAATATTGTTCATGCTTTTTGTGTCAAACATTCTCACATTTATTCTGCTATGGTCAGCACCCGCTGCAATAAGCTCGGAAGCAATAAGATGTGTTCTTACGGTAACATTTGAATATTTGAAGCAGCCCGTATCCGTACTGCAGCCCGTATAAATACAGGAAGCAATATCGCTGTCCGTTTCCACACCGAGAGCCTTGATGATGAGATAGATAATCTCACAGCATGAAGCACTGTGGGGCTCACAGTAGGTCTTTTTTGCAAAACGGCGGGAGCTTTCGTGATGATCAATTGAAAGATCAACTCTGTCACCGTATTTTTCGCTGAGGGCATCGCCCAGAAGCTTTCTTTCGGCAACATCAACACTGACAATGAATTCTTCATCGAATTCATCCTCTTCAAGATCTTCAAAAAGATAATTATATTTACTGTTGATTTTGTCACCGTTCAGGAGCCTTACTCTTTTGCCCATTTTGCGCAAAGCTCTTAAAAGAGCAAAGCCACTGCCTAAGGTATCGCCGTCAGGGTTGATGTGAGTGAGGATAAGGATTTTATCTGCATTTTTCAGCTCGTGAACTGCCTGAGAAAATTCAATTTTCATCTCACTCACCTCTGTTTTCTTCCAGCTTTTTGAACATATTGAAGCCCTGCTCAATTGAGTCATCGGCTATAAATTTGAGCTCGGGAGTCTTTCTCAGGTGAAGTCTGCCTCCAACCTCCCGTCTGATATAGCCTGTTGCCGCCGTGAGACCCTTGACGGCTTCCTTTGCAGAGTCAATGCCCTTAAGGTCACTGACATAAACCCTTGCAAAAGAAGCGTCTGAGCTTACCTCGACACGGACAACAGTTAACATTTTGCCCATCACTCTCGGGTCCTTGAGCTCCCTTATGACGGCAATTATTTCACGTCGGATATCCTCCGACACACGGTTAATTCTGAATCCTGCCATTATTTATTCCTTTCCTAAGGTGAGCTTTCACCTTATGCAAAGAATATCAGTCACGATATTCCTCCATCATGAAGCATTCAAAAATGTCGCCTTCCTTGATATCGTTGAACTTTTCAAGACCGATACCACATTCGAAGCCGGTCTGAACCTCCTTAACGTCATCCTTGAAACGGCGCAGTGATGAAATTGCATCCTCTGCAATAACAATACCGTCACGGACAACACGGATAAGTGCGCTTCTTGTAACCTTACCTTCAAGAACATATGAGCCTGCAATCTTGCCGACTGAGGAAAGATTCATAACATTACGCACTTCAATTCTGCCGAGTGCAACCTCTCTTGTCTTGGGTGCAAGCATACCCTTCATGGCTGCTTCAATTTCTTCGATGCAGTCATAAATAACTCTGTACATTCTCATTTCAACGCTGTCACGCTCTGCAAGTGACTGAGCATTTGTATCGGGGCGGACATTGAAGCCGACGATGATTGCATTTGAAACACCGGCAAGCTGAACGTCTGATTCGTTGATTGCACCAACACCGCCGTGGATAACACGAACCTTGACTTCTTCATTTGTGAGCTTTTCAAGGTTCTGCTTAACAGCTTCAACTGAGCCCTGAACGTCAGCCTTGACGATAATGTTAAGCTCCTTCATTTCGCCCTCCTTGAGTGAGGAGAAGAGAGTATCAAGTGTAACCTTCTGCTGAGCATTGAATTCAGCCTGCTTAGCCTCATGCTTCTTCTTTTCAACAAGCTCTCTTGCAAGCTTTTCATCGGAAGCAACATCAAATGAGTCACCTGCATTGGGTGTTACATCAAGGCCTGTGATTTCAACAGGTACGGAGGGACCTGCCTGCTTGATTTTCTGTCCTCTTTCATTGGACATAACTCTTACACGGCCGACAGACTGACCTGCAACAACAATGTCACCGGCATTAAGAGTACCGTTCTGAACAAGAAGTGTTGCAACGGGACCACGGCCCTTGTCAAGTCTTGCTTCGATAACAACACCCTTAGCAGCTCTGTTGGGGTTAGCCTTCAGCTCTGCCATTTCTGCAACAAGAAGGATTGATTCAAGAAGTGAGTCAATACCCATATGTGTTTTTGCTGAAACGGGAACACAGATTGTTTCACCGCCCCATTCCTCGGGAACAAGGCTGTGCTCTGTGAGCTGCTGCTTGATTCTGTCGGGGTTTGCGCCTTCCTTATCCATCTTGTTGATGGCAACAATAATCTGAACGCCCGCTGCCTTTGCATGATTGATAGCTTCAATTGTCTGAGGCATGATACCGTCATCAGCAGCAACAACAAGAACTGCAATATCAGTTGCCATTGCGCCTCTTGCTCTCATTGATGTGAAGGCGGCATGGCCCGGAGTGTCAAGGAAGGTGATCATCTGACCGTCAAGGTCAACTCTGTAAGCACCGATGTGCTGAGTGATACCGCCCGCCTCAGTTGAAGTTACGGATGCGTTACGGATTGCGTCAAGAATTGATGTTTTACCGTGGTCAACATGACCCATAACAACAACAACCGGATCTCTGGGAAGAAGATCGTCTGCTGAGTCCTCATGGTCGTCGATAATTCTTTCTTCAATTGAAACAACAACTTCCTTTTCAACCTTTGCACCAAGCTCTGTTGCAACGATTTCGGCTGTGTCGAAGTCGATTGTCTGATTCACGGTTGCCATTGTGCCGAGCTTGAACATTTCCTTGATAACCTCGGCGGCAGTTCTTCTGAGAAGTGCTGCAAGGTCGCCGACGGTAATTTCCTCGGGGATTTTGACCGTAAGAGTTTTCTTTGCTCTTTCGGCTGCAATTCTCTTAAGCTTTTCAGCTTCTGTTTCTCTTTTTGACGAGCGCATGCCCTGCTTTCTGTACTGCTGACTTTTCTGCTTTAACTTCTGCTTGTTTGAGCCCATGTCATGCATACGGTTTGCGGGTGCAATTTCCTCATATCTTTCGTTATACTTTTCAAGGTCAACATTGCTGCTTCTTGTGTCAACGTGTCTTTTTTCGCCCTTTGTGCGGGACTGCATTACCTTTTCCTGCTTTTCCTTTTTATTGGGCTGAGCATTCTGCTGTGCAGGTTGAGGCTTCTGGGTGCTCTGAGCCTTCTGAGGCTCCGGCTTCTTGTCGGTCTTGCTGTTTTCTGCCTTTTTCGGCTTTGCATCCTTAGAAGGCTTTCTGTCAGCTCCGGCTTCAGCCTTGACTTCCTTCTTTTCTTCCTTGGCCTCAGATTTCACTTCGGCTTTTTCTTCAGCCTTCGGGGCTGCCTTTGCTGCTTCCTTTTCTTCCTTCTGCTTTTCGCCTGCAGCAAAATATGCATCGAAGGATTCCACCTGATTATTCTGTGTTATTGTTTCAAAAACAAAATCAAGCTGTCTGTCATCAAGAACAGTTGTATGCTTTCTCGGTTCATCGGAAAGCTTTGCGAGAATTTCAATAACCGCCTTGCTGTTAAGACCGAAGTCCTTGGCGAGCTCATGAATTTTATATTTTTCTCTTGGCATGAATATCATTCCTTTCTGCCTGTATTATCTGTATTTTCGTTATATCTTTGAATCAGTGCTTTCACAAAGCCTTCATCGTCAACGGTGATTACCGCCGCCTTTGAGCCGATAGCCGATGAAAGCCCGAGCGTTGTATACTCTGTGATAAGCAAGGGGATATTTTTATTTTCAAAAGTGCAGGCGTGCATCATTTCCTTTTGCAGTCTTTCGGAGCTCTCCTTTGACATAACACAAAGCTTTGCCCTGTTTTTCACAATTGAGGAAATTGCCGCATCATGACCGAGGCTGAGCTTTCCCGAGCGTCTTGCCATACCTAAAAGTGAAAGAAATTTATCATTCATTTTCTTTCAGCTCCTTTTCCATCAGGTCATATATTTCTTCGGGAATTTCACAATTCAAGGCTCTCGGAAATCTTTTTGCCTTACGGGCCTTTTCAAAGCAATCGGACCTTTTGCAGATATAGGCACCTCTGCCATTCTTTTTGCCCACAAGGTCAAGACTTACGGTGAAACTTTCTTCAGCTTCTTCATTTTCGGGCTTGATTCTTGTTTTTACTACTCTCACAAGCTCCTTCTGAGGAAACATTTCACCGCAGCCAAGGCACTTTCTCATTGGTACTTTTTTCATTACCATAAGCTTCACCTTAATTCTTAATCGTTTGCCTGACTTAAGGGCTTGATGTCAATTTTCCAGCCTGTGAGCTTTGCGGCAAGGCGTACATTCTGACCCTTGTTACCGATTGCAAGTGAAAGCTGGCTGTCGGGAACGATTACTCTGCAAGCCTTTGCGCCGTTTTCGTCAACCATAACCGAAAGCACCTCAGCCGGAGCAAGAGCTGCAGCAATATACTGCTCGGGTTCTTCACTGTAACGGACAATATCAATTTTTTCACCGCAGAGAATTTCAACAACATTGCTTACTCTCTGACCTCTGGGACCGATACATGCGCCGACTGCATCAACATTTTCATCATGGCTGTTGACTGCAATTTTTGTTCTTGAGCCTGCTTCTCTTGAAACAGAAACAATTTCAACAATTCCGTCATAAATTTCGGGAACCTCTGTTTCAAAAAGTCTCTTTACAAGGCCGGGATGTCTTCTTGAAATATTTGCATAGCTTGTGCCGTTTTCTTCCTTGATTGAAGCAACATAAACCTTGATAAGCTGACCTGCTGTAAGCTTTTCACCGGGAATCTGGTCTGCCTTGGGAAGAATTGCATTTGCTCTGCCGATTTCGATTGAAGCGTCACCTGTTTCGGGATAAACAATGTTAACCTTTGCAGTAACAACCTCCTGATGTCTGTTCTGGAATTCCTTTGTTGCCAATTCTCTTTCAGCTTCTCTGATACCCTGACGGATAACGCTCTTTGCTGTCTGAGCAACGATTCTGCCGAACTTTTTGGGTTCAAGTGTAATTTCAACAAAAGAGCCGACCTGTGCATTCGGGTCGTAATTTCTTGCTTCATCAAGAGTCATTTCTGCTGCAGGCTCTTCAACCTCATCAACAACAGCGATTCTTACATAAACATTCATTGTCTGACCTACGGGGTCAATTTCGCAAACAACATTATCTCTGTTGCCGTAGCTGTTTCTTGTGGCGGAAATAATAGCCGCCTTGATTTTGTCATAGATATACTCTGAGGAGATGCCCTTTTCTTCTTCAAGCATCTTCACTGCTTCAAAAAATTCCTTGTTCATTTTTGATACTCATCCTTTCTGATTTATTTATATAAGCTTATCGATTTACATTTCAAAGTCGTCCAACTTAATCCATGAGGCTTCTTTCTTTGTGAAGGTGAAGCCGCTTTCGTCGGCAAGTCGGATTGTTATATTACCGTCTGTAAAGTCCTCAAGAATTCCTGAAAATTCTCTTTTTCCTTCAACGGGTCTTATCATTTTAACTTTAATTTTTTCACCTAAAAATTCGGTGAAATGCTCGTCACGAACAAGGTCCCTTTCAACTCCCGGTGAGGATACCTCAAGGAAATATGCCTGTTCGATGGGGTCTGCCTCGTCAAGAGGCTTGTTGATTGCATGGGTAAGGTCAACACAGTCGTCAATACTCACACCGCCGTCCTTGTCAATGAAAACACGAAGATACCATGATGCCCCTTCCTTCTGGAAACGGACATCCCAGATGCGAAGTCCCAATTCCTCAGCTAAGGGTTCAACGATTTCCCAGACAGCTTTAACGGTGTTTCCGCCTTTTGCCATTAAAATCACTCCTTAAATAATATTCAATTGTACAGCCCGTAAAATGCAAAAAAGCAACAAAGAAGAGCGGACTCATCAGAGCCCACTCAAGCATTACGGATTGTTAGTATTTTACCACATATATATGAATTTATCAAGGGTTTTTGAGAAAAAAATCAGAAATTACTTCAACGCACCGCTTGAATTGATAAGCAGGGTCGAATAAATGAAAAGAACATCCTGATTTTTGAAGGTAATATACTCCCCTACCAGCTCAGGCATAATGTATCTTGTATCAATAAGAGTCACCTTTTCATAGCCGCTGAGAAGCAACGGTGCAAGACTGCTGCCGAAGGAATCACGGAAAATAACAAGCTCCCTGCCCGTTTTTGCAGTGGGGTTGCTGATTTCCATGAAGGACACTGCCCCCGAAAGAAAAACATCGTAGAGGTCCATGCTCTGAAGCTTTTCCATGTCATAAACCCTTGTGTTCTTCTGTGTTTCTGCATTGAAAACAGTACACAGCTCAAGCTCCTCATTTGTGAGATATTTTATTTCATCAGCTTCAAGAGGCAATGCAGACTGCCCGTAATATACGCCGTAAAATTCGCCGACGCTTTTTTCTTCATAAGAGGCATCTGACTTCATACCCATTGCAGTACGGATTTTATGAGCTACATCGGTAATGCTTTCCTGCTTCCAATGGGTGTCGGTTGTGTAATAATCCTCAATTTCAATAAGCTCCGAAATATCAATTTTTGTCATAAAACGGAGATTTTTGTCAACCATTCCGAAAAGCTCAGCATAATCGAAGGCGGGATAGCCGTTTTTTTCTGCAAGGAAATAATTTTTATCGGGTATAACGCTGTAATATACTTTGCAGTCCGTAGCGGCAAGATAGGTGTCATAAAGCTCTGTCACCTTATCAGTGAAGCCCTGCACAAGGTCATCATTCAGCACCGGATCCAATTTACCCGCATGACCTTCCGCAATATAAATTCCCGAATTGTCCTTCTGACCGAGAACATTGAAATGTATCCTTGCCTTGAGTCTTCGCAGGGAATCCCTCAGGGGGAATTGGTCTGAAAGGTAGCTTTCAAAATTCTTCATGAAGTCGCCACTCTGAAGGCTGCTCCACGAAAGCTCCGGAAGCTGCTGAAGCCGTCTCCTTTCCCACGCCGATATTTCTTCATCACTCTTTGCAATACCGAGAAGCGATGTGCCGCCGATGAGAAGGCTGAAGACCAATATAATTGCAATGTATCGTATTTTTTTCATCTCCGGCACCTCCTAAAATCTGAAATAGAGAAACGGATTGAATGAGCCGTCAACAAGATAAGCCGTACACACAATGAGAATCACCGCAAGAAGCACAGGCTCAATCACTGCAGTCAGCTTATATTCTTCAAGCTTTTTGCCAATGCTTCTGAATACGGGAGTTGCGGCAAAAAAGGCTGCAATCAGAATAACGGCATAGGATCTGAAATGGTAAACAGTATCATCCGTGATAATCGGCAAGCCACCCATACCGAACATATTTTTAATGTCATTCCACGCCTCGGTAAATGTGGTTGCATTAAACAGCACAAAAGAAATCACAACGGCGAAAATCACATAAAAATGGCGGATAAGCTTCGGTGCTTTTTCCAAAGCCTTGCCGAAAACATATTTTTCCAGAATGAGCAGAACACCGAAATAAACACCCCAGCTCATAAAGGTCCAGCCTGCGCCGTGCCATATACCTGTCAGTGCCCAGACGATGAGAATATTTATAATGTGCCTGAGCTTTGTTGTGCGGTTGCCGCCCAGGGGGATGTACACATAATCCCTGAACCATGTTCCGAGGGAGATATGCCATCTGCGCCAGAATTCGGTTATGCTTTTTGAAATATAGGGATAATCGAAGTTTTCAAGAAATCTGAAGCCTAACATTTTACCCATACCGATTGCCATATCGCTGTAAGCGGAAAAATCGAAATAAATCTGCAATGAAAAAGCCACGGCATACATCCAGCTGAAAAGCACTGAGGGCTCTGCGCTTTCACGGTAAGCGGCAACAAGGGAGCCGAGAACATTTGCAATAAGCACCTTTTTACCGAGACCGAAAACAAACCGGCGGATACCCTTTGCCGCCTTTTCCGGTGTGTGCGTTCTTTCCTCAAGGTCTTCAGCAACCGTGGTATAACGGACAATCGGTCCTGCGATAAGCTGAGGGAAAAGAACCACATATGCCGCAAGGTTTATCCAATTTTTCTGTGCAGGAGTATCCCCTCTGTAAACATCAACAACATAGCTGAGTGCCTGAAAGGTATAAAAGCTGATACCTATGGGAAGGGCGAGCTTCAGAAGCGGAATATCCGCACCGATAATGCCGTTGACGGTGCTGATGAGAAAATCCGCATACTTAAAAACGGCAAGAAACCCAAGGGGCACTGCCACTGAAAAAATCAGCAAGGGCTTTGTCCATCGGGTTTCACGAATCCTTTCGATAATACGTCCCGCAAAATAGCAAAAGGTTATGGTGACAAGCATCAGAACCGCATACTTCGGCTCACCCCACCAATAAAAGGCGAAGGAGAAAATAAGAAGTACAGTATTTTTAAGCTTCTTAGGTGCGATAAAATATACCGCTAAGGTAAGGGGTAAAAATACATATAAAAAAGGAAGGGACGAAAATACCATAATTAAATCAGCCTTTTGAAAGTGTTTCGCCGGTAAGCTCACCAACATTTGTTTTGAAGGCTTCAACCATACCGTCGGCAATTGTTTCGCCAAAGGATGAATCAAGCATAATGAACATGATAAGGTCTGCACTTGAAGCAACACGGATCTGATTTGCCTCAACACAAATCCACTTTCTTGTGTTGACATTTTCAAGAATTGACTTCTTGATTTCTTCCACCTTTGCAGTGTCATTAACTCTTACAAGAACAAGAGAATAAGCCTGTGAGCCCATCATTGTTTCTGAGAAAATTGCTTCCTTGATGTCGGCAGTGTTTGTGATACCGAGGTAATATTCAAGGTTAGCCGGGTCTGAAAGGTCAATGTCTGCACCCTCTGTCATAACCATAAGCTCAACGGGGTTAGTTTCGTACATCTTTGTGCAAAGTGAAGAAAGTGTGCCCTCATACACTGCGGGAGCAGCGTTGCCGTTTGTTGCATTGTTTCCGCCGCAGGCTGCAAGTGTGAAAAGCATAAGAGCTGCGAGCACGATTGCTGTGATTTTTTTCATTTTGTTTGTCCTCCGAAAATAATTTGATTCTCTGTGCAAAGCACGCACCATAAGTTTATACATTAAGATTGATACACAGGTTAAAACAATGTGTTAACTTGCTGTTAACACATTGTTTTCAGTCTTATTCGTTTTCAGCTTTCATTTTTTCCGCAATTTTCTTTGCCTTATCAAGAGCTGATTTATAAGGCATAAGCATACCTTCATTCATTGCATTTGCGGGAATCTTTTTGGCAGGTAACGCCATAAGACCGCCCACAAGATACATGGCGAGCATTCTCGGCCTTTGCTTTTGCGGGAAATCATATTGACCGTGTGCCTTATAGAACTTATGGTCAGCCTTCATGAGGCCCTGCATGATATAAATAAGGTCACGGAAAATCTTCATACCGCCCACACCGTAAAAATTGGCGGGTCTTGTGTATTTATGCTGAACTGCCCATGCAAGCGTTCTGGCAAGACGGTCAATTTCAGAATCAGGATTCACTTCATCTGTTGCAACACCTGCAAGGAAATTGCCGCCGACCTCACTTCTTCCTTCAAGAATCATCTGAAGGTTTGCTTCCTTACTGTATTCACCACTGACAAGATAACCGACGGGCATACCCATTGTAACGGTACGGTGACCGTTGCAGAACTGTCTGTCATCATACATTTTGAAGCGTGGACCCATTGAGTGATCCTTGATTGTGAATGCATAAACAATTGCAGAGCCGGACTGGATTTCGTTGCGAAGGAAGTCATCGAAGCCATCCTTATAAACACATTTACCCGTTACGGCACATTTGAAGCAGCCGAGACATCCGCCTTTAATCGGATATTCGCCGATGTTCACAACCTTGGAGGAAATGGGAAGCACTGCACGGAAGCGATTGATCATTGCCGAAAGCTGCTTGTTGTCCTTTTCACAGTCAGTAACAATCACAACCTGACCGCTGCCCTTTGCCACAACACCCGAAGCAGGATTTACCTTAACTGCCTTTTTAGGCTTTGCCGGTGCAACATAAGCTTCGTGGTAATCATTTTCGCATGACCATACGGTAAGCTTGAAAAACTCCTCGGCTTCCTTTTGTCCCTTTTCTGTTGTCAGGTCATCCATATCGGCTGAAAGGCCCTTAATAACCTTAAGACCCATATCATGGCAGTTATCCTCAACATACTTGTGTGCGGTAACATCATAAAAATGCTTTGAGGTTGTAATCTGGGTTGCAAACTTTTCGCTCCAGTCAATGTCTGTCTTTTTCATAAGGTCAATGAAATAATGAAGCTGACAGGGAGCAATAAAAGTGTAGACAGGATAAGAGAAAATTATAAGCTCAGCTTCACGGAGCATTTCTTCGGCAGAAGAAAAATCACGCTGCAGCTTTTTAATCTGCTGACCTGCATGAAGCACCTTGAATTCATGCCCGGGATTGAGAAGCTCAAGATATCTGCAGGTCTGAAGAGTAATACTGTATTTTCCCTTCGGGCTGCCGTTGACGATTAAAATCTTCATATTTTTTACCTTCCTTTTCATTGAATGAAAGTTATTTCCTTTAAATCTAATAATAACATTAAAAGCGGAAACTAAATTTCCGAAACAGCAAAATAATCACACTATTTCCTGTGTTTCGGAATCTTGACAAAAAGCCCTCTTTGGTGTATACTGAGTTGGTATTTGTGTAACACTTATCCCGGCGCAGCTCAGCTTGGCAAGTGCAATATAATATTTTTTATCGAGGCGTAGCTCAGTTTGGTAGCTTTGAGCCTGAGCGCCGCCGGTGGCGGAAACAGCGAGGGCGAAAAGGCGCAGCGGTCAAAATCGCTCGGCGCACCAAGCCGAAATGCGATTTTGGGCACCGCAAGAGTAAGCCTGCTTTGGGCAAAGCAGGGGCAGATAAACAGAAAAAGCCTAAAAATTTAATAATTTTATCGAGGCGTAGCTCAGTTTGGTAGAGTGCCTGCTTTGGGAGCAGGATGCCGCAGGTTCAAGTCCTGTCGCCTCGACCATATTTTTTTATATCCGCAGATGGGGAGGATAAATATGTCAATAAAAGTTTTTATCGACAAGTACGCAAATCAGATTCAGGCGATGAACCCTAAATATGATGTTATTTATGAGGTATCAAAGGATAACCCCATTGTTTTTGAAAACAGTGCAGAGGTCAGGCTTTCAATGGCTGTTATTGCTGACACACATCTGCCCAACAGAGAAAGCGCAGAGCTGAATCTCGGAAACACCTTTGAAGACCTTGCAAATTCTCAGGAAAAGTTTGATGCCTTTCTCATGGCAGGCGACATTGCCGATTACGGTACAAACAACGAATATGAAAGATTTTTCAGAGTGCTTGACAACCAGAAGGTTGTTGAAAACATTTTTGTCACCATGGGCAATCACGATGCACGCTTCTTTTTCAAAAAGAACTGCAGAATCGTCATGAACAAGGTTGAAGAATATCTGAAAATCAAAACACAGGGAAAAAGCTATTATTCCTATGACATAAAGGGCTACACCTTTATTGTTATCTGCACGGAAAAAAGAGTGCTTGAAAAGGCTTATATTTCCAAGGAGCAGATGGCTTTCCTTGACAAAGAGCTTGAAAGAGGTACCCGTGACGGTAAGCCTGTTTTTGTAATGTGTCATCAGCCCTTTGCAGAAACCCACGGACTTCCCGAGGTGTGGAAAACAGGTGACATGGGCGAGCAGAACGACGAGGTCAGAGCCATTATGGAAAAATACAGCAATGTATTTTTCATTAACGGACACCTTCACGGTGGTATTTTTGAAAAGCTTCCCGAAACCCTCAACGAAGAAAAAGGCGTTTATTCCATCAGTATACCCGGCTACAGAAAGCCTAACAACTTCGGCATAACAGATTGCGGTGTGGGCTACTACTGTGAGGTTTATGATGATAAGGTTGTTTTCAAAGCCAGAAACTTCCTCAAGGGCGAAAATATTGAAGGCGATTATACAAGACTTGAATATGCCATAAAATAAAAAAACGGGGATGAAAAAGATACATCCCCTGTGTATGCAAAAAAAATCAGATAGTTAAACATACAAAACCATTGTAGAAGCGAAATGCTTGATACAATGGTTTTTATATTTTTCTGACTACTTTCTACTCAAAGTGTATTTACCTTCGCTTTTATGTGCCGTGGTGAAAACGGCAAGGTTTTATCTGTTCCTCTGACTCCGCTCGCTCAAGCCGCTTGGGCTCTTACTTTTGTCGGTTGTGACAAAAGTAAGCAAAAGCACGCTTTTTTGTGGATTAACCTCCGCAAGAACTAAAAATACCGAGTAAGGCTTATTCTATCCTTTACTCGGTAGTCTTTTCTGCTCACCGTAGATAAGAAAACAAGGTTTCTTCTTATCGGTATTTTCAGATTGCTCCGTTGTGCCATACCACGGCTCGTTTGCCGAACAGCTCTATTTAAAACAACGCTCAATAAATTGAGCCGCTCGGTTTAATTTGTTCCGCAAGGTATGCTATTGTCTAATTTATTTGTGTGCCTTTCCACTGCGTGTAGTCCGACAGTCGCTCCCGCTACAATCTGCTTTCTGAAAGAGAATTCCTCTTTACGTTGTTTTTCTGATTATTTAAATGATTGTTTGTTTTTTTCTGACTACTGTCTACTGTCTACTGATCCCTGACTACTGTCTACCGACTACTGACTACTATTTGATTGGTCAGACATTCAAAGAGGTTCTGTCTTTTTTGCAGTCCCTTTTCATTTTACCATCTTGAAATACTCTGTGGGGGTCATGTGATAATGCTTTTTGAAAGCCGTTATAAAATGGGATTGTGATGAAAAGCCGAGAAGTGAACAGACCTCACGGCTGCTTTTATTTTCAGAAAGAAGATTTTTTGCTTTCTCAAGCTTTTTCCTTGTTATATATGAGCTGAGATTTTCACCCATCTCCTCCTTGAATACCTGAGAAAGATAATCCGGTGAAATTCCGCAAAGCTCCGACAGACCGGCTACAGTTATTTTTTTGCCCATATTCTCATTTATATAACAAATGCATTTTCTGACATAAGGCGATTTCTTTATTCTTTCCTTGCTTTCTCTCACCATATCCGTAAGCCTTATTATCTGACCGGCAGTGAAATTAAGAATATCAGCTTTTGTTTTCATTGTATCCACCGACATAATAACCCTGTCAGAAAATTCATATGCCGTGCTTTCATCAAGTCCGCCCTGAATTGCATACCTTGTGGCTAAGGTGACGGTGCTGACGGCAAGGTATTTATACTGCATTATTCCATCATTTGAAAGCTTGCCCGTTATTATTGATGACTCAATGCTTTGCAATTCCGCCATCAGCTTTTCAATATCTCCGAGCTGAACACAGGAAAACATCCTCACCTCAGCACGGTATGGCGTATGCTTTTCCGTGAAGTCTTCTTCATCACCAAGGGTCTTTATGCTTATCAGTTCACCGATGTTCATATTCTCACCTCAGCTTCATTTTAATACGAACCGTGTTAAATATCAACCGTGCGACAGCTTTTTTATCCATGATCGGTGTAATTATATAAGAAAAACGATACCGGAAAATCCTTCAAGCCACATCAAATTATTCAATCAAGAATTCTTCCGTCTGTTGAAACAGTGACAACCTGCCAGGGGATAAACTTTCCGCTGTTCATGAGTGCCCTTTTAACTGCATTTTCAATTCCGCCGCAGCAAGGCACCTCCATACGGACAACCTTCACGCTTCTGATGTTATTTCCGGCAATAATCTGTGTAAGCTTTTCGGCATAATCACCTTCATCAAGCTTCGGACAACCGATGAGAGTGATGTGATTCCTTATAAATTCATTGTGGAAATTGCCGTAAGCAAAGGCAGTGCAATCAGCAGCAACAAGCAGATTTGCATTTTCAAAATAAGGTGCATTCACAGGAACAAGCTTAATCTGAACAGGCCACTGCCTGAGCTGACTTGCGCAAGGCGATGCCTGAACGGAAGGAACGGACACCTTTTCCCTTTCAATAGCCTTTGCCATTTTACCCGGGCAGCCGCAGGGAAGCTTTGTCTTTGCTTCACTCTGCTTTTCAGCCTTCGATTTAAGAACTGCCGCTTCATCATAGGCAGGGGCTTCCCTTTCTTCAAAGCTGATGGCATTTGTGGGGCAAGCAGGCAGACAGTCACCAAGGCCGTCACAGTAATCCTCCCTTGTCAATTTCGCCTTGCCGTTTATCATTTCGATTGCACCTTCGTGGCAAGCAGCGGCACAAGCTCCGCAGCCGTTACATTTTTCCTCGTCTATTTTTATAATTTTTCTTATCATTCTGAATTCCTCCTTGTTATTGTGTTTTTATTGTAGTATAATCAGGGAAGAATGTATGTTGAAAATTCAACAAAAAGGAGAAAAACATGAAAAAATATATGGAAATTCTGAGAAGCTGCCCCTTGTTTGACGGTATCGGGAACGAAAATCTCACTTCCATGCTTGCTTGCCTCGGCGGAAGAACAGCCTTCTTCAGCAAAAAAGAAACAGTAATTGCCGAGGGCAGCGAAGCTGACTGCATCGGTATTGTGCTTTCAGGCACACTTCAGATTGAAATGAACGATTACTTCGGCAACCGTACCATTTTAGGAACTGCCTCACCGTCGGAGCTTTTCGGTGAAGCCTTCGCCTGTGCCGATCTCAAGGCAATACCCGTCAATGTGGTTGCCGTCAGGGACAGTGAGGTGCTTTTCATTGAAAAGCAACGCATTGCACACCCATGCAGCAACGCCTGTGATTTTCACCGTCGGATAATTTATAACCTTCTTAAAATAGTTGCCGAAAAAAACCTTATGCTTCAGCAAAAGGCACAAATCACCGCCAAGCGCACAACAAGAGAAAAGCTTACGGCTTACCTGCTCAGTCAGGCAAAAAGGAACAACAGCCACAGCTTTGACATACCCTTTAACCGTCAGGAGCTTGCCGATTTTTTGCAGGTTGACCGAAGCGGACTTTCGGCAGAAATAAGCAAAATGAAAAAGGAAGGCATTATCAACTGCAGAAAAAATCACTTTGAATTGCTTTGAAAAAAATAAGAACAGCCGTGAAAACCTTTGTTTTTACGGCTGTGTTATTGTAATGTAATCTGAATCCTCCTGTGTAATATAGCCGGAAATCAGAGAGTAATATTTTTCACTCGCTTCGTCCCAATCGGAATAAGTATCATTCCCCCGTTTATCCTCAAAGCCATAATTTTCAATAAGATATCGAGAAAGGTAATCGGTAAATTTGATTGAACCGTGAAGGTTGGTGTGCCTTGCATTATAGTAGTCGGTTTTACCGTCAAGACCGATTTCTTCAATGTGCCGACGCAAATCCAGAACATCAAAATTTCTTTCTTCAAGCATTTTAATCATTGTGTTCTGCTTACCGGCACGCTCATCGTCAGCACCCTGAGGCACAACAACAAAAAGAACCTTAACATTTTCACGCTCACAATAATCCATCAGACGGATAAAGCTTTGCTCATTCTCCTGTCCGAGCTCTTCATAAGAAGAAAAATTGGTGTTCAGCTCATCCACATCAGCCTTACCGGTGAGAAAGCTGTTATAAGAATTTCCCGTCTTGTATTCATCTTCAGGCTCATAAAAGTCACCCAAGGAAAGCTCATTCCATCGGTCATGATAACGGATAATCGGCAGATAATACTCCATTCTTTGTGAAAAGCTGATGCCTGCCACATCGCAAAGATAGTCGGTCATTCTGAGCTTATTAAGTGTAAGCGGATAATTATTGAGAAGCTTGTGAAGATAAGTGTCATACTGCCTGAGAAGGTGGGTAATATTTATGATAAAAAGTGCATCGGGCTGAGTTTTTCTCGCATCCTCAATCATAAATTCAGCAGCGAACAATGGCTGGGCTGAATTTGAAAAAGGATAAACCGATATGCCGTATTCAGCCCATGCCATCGGTGCAGACCAGAAGGAATAGGTTGCACTTGAGCCGAGAAACACCGCATCAAGAGAGCCTTCCTTTTCCTCAAAAAAGCCGTTGATTCTTTTGTAATCCCTTGTATCGGCATCGCCGGCAAGTACGCCCTGAACACCGAAAAAAGAAACAGCAAATATCAAAACAAAGGCTATGCCCTTAAAAATCCTTTTCAATCTCATTTCTACTCCTTGTATTTTCCTGTCTTTTTATTTTCCGACAGAAAAGATACAACACGAGTGTGAAATATATGTGTTAAATGAAAATAACAGTTTATTTGTTCAAGGGCAGCCACAAATAAAATGTATTTTTTCCTTTTTCGCTTTCAACACCGACATTGCCGCCGTGAAGCTCAGCAATTCTGTGCACCATTGAAAGTCCTATTCCGTAGCTTTTATCCCTTTTGCGGGCTTTATCCGTTTTATAAAAAAGCTCCCACAGAAGTGCTTTTTCTTCATCAGAAATGTGAGCACCGTCATTCGTAACGCTGAAAACATATCTGTCTTTTTCAGATATGCCCCGTATTCTGATTTCACTGTCCTTGTTGCCGTATTTCACAGCATTTTTAACAAAGTTTATAACTGCCCTCGAAATGAGAGTACTGTTACAGTGTATGACAGCAGAATCAAAGCCGATGTCAATTTTCTGGCTTCTGAATTCATTGTCAAGCTTGTTGTTTATAATTGCAGAAATTTCAAGGGCATTCACATCCTCCATGTCACAAACATAGCCGTCGCCCTCAAGACGGGACATTTCAAGCATTTCTTCAACCAATTCGTCAATTGCGTCACATTCCTCGGCAGCTATTTCGCAATATCTTTTCAGCTTTTTATCATCCTGAGTGAGAACCTGAATGTTTTCGATATATCCCTTGACAGTGGTTATCGGGGTTTTCAGCTCATGTGAAATATCCCTGATGAGTCTTTTTCTTCTTTCAACATCATCCCTGAGTCCCTCGATGCTTGTTTTCAGCTCATCGGACAAAACATCAATCGAATTTGCAAGCGTACCGATTTCGTCGTTGCTTTTGTGATTGATTTTTTCATCAAAATTCAGCTCAGACATTTTCTGTGTGATTTCACTCATCTTCTTAATGTTATCCGTAAAGGACTTTGTAAAAATACTCCACACAGCAGTACCGAGAACAGCAACGGTAACGCCCATGATTATAATAAAAATCGAAACGATTCTGATATCCTGCTCAATACCCTTGATTGATTTGTTCATGATTATGAACTTCCCGTCGGTTGACTTGCCGACATAAATTATTTTCTTAATATTATCACTTTCGTCAAGGCGCTCTCTGAAATAATAATTTTCATCAATATCCTTTTCGTAATAAAAATTTATCCATTTCCGATATTTACCCGACAAGGAATTGTTGATTTTTATTTTAGTATAGGAATGAAGTATTTTTCCGTTTTCATCGGTAACATGAGTGGTTATACCGTATGACATATTGATTTCAGAAAGCAGAGAGCTGACATCGTCACTGTTATTCATCAGACACTTATCAATCTGAACGGCATAGCTTTCCATATTTTTCTTTGAATTGGAAATAAAAATAGGTCTGAGAAAAACACTTGACAGAAAGGTGAGAATAATCATTGAAAGCAGTGTGCCCACAAGAAAAACGGCAACAACCTTCAGCCTGAAGCTTTTTTTCATATTTCAGTTACCTCACCTTCAAAGCTGTAGCCCGTGCCTCTTATGGTACGGATGCAGTCACCATAGGATAAAAGGGACTGCCTCAGCATTTTTACATGTGTGTCAATTGTTCTGTCACTGCCGTCATAATCAAAGCCCCACACCTTTTCAAGAATTGTATTACGGTCAAGAACATTGGGGCTGTTTTTCATAAGAAGAATCAGAAGCTGATATTCCTTGGCAGTAATTCTGATTTCCTCCTCGTCAATGAAAACCTTCATTTCCTTTTGCAGAACCCTGAGCCTTTCGTGCCTCAATTCACATGAGCGATTAACATTGGAGCTGTTGATAAGCCTTTTTGCCCGTTCAACCAAGGCAGCTCTTTTAAAGGGCTTGACAACATAATCGTCTGCCCCGCTTCTTATTCCCTTTGCCTCACTGTATTCATCGGAAAGTGCGGTGAGCATAATCACCTTGACATCAAAATACTGCTTTACATAAGAAAGCACCTGCCAACCGTCAAACTCGGGAAGCATAATATCAAGAATCATCAAAGGAATATCTCTGTTTTCCTCAAGAATTTTTATTGCCTGCTCACCGTCATAGGCTGAAATAACCTCAAAGCCCTCAATTGTGAAAATATCCTGAAGAAGCTCATTTATTCTTTTATCATCATCAACAATAAGAACAGTATTATTCATAAAAACACCTCTTGAACGTCACCAATCCGACACAATAATTCAAAATATAACTTTATCCTCGGAATGTGAAATATCCGTGAAATTGCTTTTATGCCTGAAACTGACCGTAAACAACGGTTTCGCTCATGTCCCTGAATTCATTGTGCAGCCCCATCGCAGCTGCATCATCTGCCGGCTCTCCCATAACAAGAAGTGCAACAGGCTCAATGTTTTCGGGAATGTTGAACTGCTCACGCATTTTAAAGGGGTTAAAATGCATCACCCATGTTGTGCCGACACCGATTTCCCACGCCTCAAGCATCATATGAGTTGTCACAATGGATGCATCTATGGGGCCGCTTGAGGCACCGTCATATTTTCTGTTCCAACATTCATCCTTGTTGAAGCAAACAAGCATTGCCGTCGGTGCTTCAAAATGGCAACGGGTACACTCCCTGAGCTTTTCAATTGCCTCATCTGTATTGAGAACAAGAATTCTCTGCGGCTGAGCGTTACAGCCTGTCGGAGCCAGATGTCCCGCCTGAAGTATTTTTTCAATTTTTTCCTGTGTCAGATGAATATTTTTGAATTTTCTCACCGAATATCTTTCGGCAGCAAGAGTCATAAAATCCATAATTTCAACGCCTTTCTTTAAATTTATAACAGACTTTATCCCAAACAAAGCCTTCCGGCTGCATCTTTTTTCTCCATACCCTTACGCTCAAAAAAGCTTTTTCAAGGTTGCTTTTGATTTTTCCCTGATGTATAATACTAACAAAAAAATATCCCTAAGGACAGATAAAATAATGCTTAAAAAAATCAAGTGGGGTATGTTCCCCACAATTATGGCACTCGCATGGCCGACTATGCTTGAACAGATGATGCAGACTGCCGTTCAGTATATTGACACGGCAATGGTCGGTTCACTCGGCACTCAGGCAACAGCCGCCGTGGGTGCAACAAGCACCGTAAATTGGCTGATAAGCAGCTCAATCTCTGCTTTGGGCATCGGCTTTCTTGCCGTCATATCTCAGGCGTGCGGGGCAAAAAATAAGACTCTGGCAGTCAAGGCTGCTTCTCAGGCAGTGCTTGTAACCATTGTTTCAGGTGTATTTTTCACCGTTTTAACCCTTTCACTGAGCGACCTTGTGCCTGTGTGGATGCAGGTTGATGAGACTATCCGTTCCCTTGCGGCAGATTACTTTTTCATTTTGTATCTGCCTATGCTTCCCCGTGCCGCAAGCATCATTTTCGGCTCAATTCTCCGTGCCGTGGGTGACAGCAAAACACCTATGCGGGTGGGACTCATAGTAAACATAATAAATGTAATTTTCAACTTTCTGTTGATCTATCCCACAAGAGAGATCAGCCTGTTCGGTGCCGATATTACCGTTTATGGTGCCGGTCACGGAGTTCTCGGCGCAGCGGCAGCAAGTGCTCTGGCTTATACAGTCGGCGGTGTTGTAATCACAGTCGCCTTGTGGAAACACAAGGAAATTTCTCCCCGCAAAATGTCACTGAAGCCTGATTGGAAGGTGCTCAGACCCTGCCTTGAAATTGCCCTGCCGAATATGCTGCAGCGTTTCGGCACATCACTCGGATATGTTGCCTTTGCTTCAATGATCAATGCTCTCGGAGAAGCCTCAACGGCAGCTCACACCATAGCCAACACTGTTGAATCAGCCTTCTATATTCCCGGCTACGGTATGCAGGCTGCGGCAGCAACACTGACAGGCAACGCCCTTGGTGCAAAAGACCGACAGAGGATGCGTGACCTTGCCGTTCTGCTTGTTATAATTGAAGTTGCACTCATGGTGCTTTCAGGCGGACTCCTTTTCATTTTTGCCCCGGACATGATGGGCCTTTTCACAAAGGATTCCGAGGTTATCAGCCTTGGTGCAACCGTGCTTCGTATGGTTGCCTTATCCGAGCCGATTTACGGCGTTTCAATTATCATTGAGGGTATGCTTCAGGGTGAAGGCAACACAAAAACTCCCTTTGTGTTCAACATTATCGGTATGTGGGGCATACGGATAGTGGGCACCTTCATCTGCACAAGCCTTCTTTCCATGGGGCTTATCAGTGCATGGGGCTGTATGATAGGTCACAATGTTCTGCTGTTTCTCATGTTCACGGTCTACTATCTGAAAAAGCACTCAGGAGTCATCACACTCTGAGCTGATAATTTTCAATGTCGACATATCTGCCGAATTTCATACCGACTTCCCTGATGGTGCCGCAGAATTCAAAGCCAAGCTTTTCGTGAAGCCTTCTTGAAGCTTCGTTTCCGCTTGTGATAACCGATACAACCGTATGTATGCTTTCATCCTTCACCGCCATCAGAAGAATCTCTTTCATAAGAGCAGTACCCACGCCCATTTTTCTGTGCTTCGGTGAAACATAAACCGAAAGCTCCACGGTGGATTTATAGGCTTCCTTTTCACGGTAAGAGGAAAGCGTGGCATAACCCGCAATTTCCCCCTCAATTTCTGCAACGATGAGGGGATGATTTTCTATGTTGTGCCTGTCGTACCACTTTTCCCAATCAGAAAGGCTCTTTTTGTTTATATCAAGTGTTGCAACACCGTTTTCGACCTCGTAATTATAAATATCCAGAAGCGGGGCAATATCCGCCCTTGTAGGTTTTCTGATTGTCATATGCTTTTCCTTTGCTAAAAAACAACTCCTCAACCACACAATGGTCGGGGAGTTGTGATTTTTTCTTTTCAGATTATTCTTCGGTTTCTTCTGCTTCTTCTTCGATTTCGAATTCAAGAACTGCACCGCAGCAAGGACATTCTACTTCACCGTTATCGTCGATTTCGTCAAAACCGATGCAAACATCCTCTTCACAAGCGGGGCATGTAACCTCGATGCAATCATCGTCGCAGCAGCAATCACAGTCGTCATCGTCACAGCAATCGCAATCGTCGTCACAGCAATCATATACGAATTCTTCTACATCGCCGAGATCTTCGTCGATTTCTTCGATGTAATCCTGAACATCCTCAAGATCCTCTTCAAAATCGCTGAGCTCTGATGCGATTTCATCAAGAGCGTCAATGATAGCGGCAAACATTTTGCCTTCCTTCTTATCGTCATCGATGTCAAGACCTTCCATAAGGCCTCTCAAATATGCAACTTTTTCTGATACTGACATTTTTAGTATCTCCTTTCTTGGTTGATTTTTAAGCTACAGACAGGCAATTATGCACGACCCATGTACTCGCCTGTTCTTGTGTCGATCTGAATCATTTCACCCTCATCAATGAAAAGGGGAACCTTAACCTCTGCACCTGTTTCAAGGGTTGCGGGCTTTGTTGTGTTTGTTGCAGTGTTGCCTGCAAAGCCGGGATCAGTCTTTGTAACCTGAAGCTCAACAAAGTTCGGGGGTTCAACACCGAAAACATTGCCCTTATAGGAAAGAACCTTACAAACCATGTTTTCCTTAACGAACTTGAAGTTGTCTGAAAGCTCACTTTCATTGATGGGGATAAGCTCGTAGCTTTCCGGATCCATGAAATAGTAAAGACCGCCGTCGCTGTATGAATATTCCATATCCTTTCTTTCAACGAAAGCTGTGGGGAACTTTTCACTGGGGTTGAAGGTACGTTCAACAACTGAACCTGTGATAACATTCTTAACCTTTGCACGAACAAAGGCAGCACCCTTACCGGGTTTTACGTGCTGAAATTCAACAATCTGAAGAACGTTGCCGTCCATTTCAAATGTAACGCCGTTTCTGAAATCGCCTGCTGATACCATTTTTATATTCCTCCGAATAAAAAAGATTTATTTTTATACTCACTTATTCTATACTAAAACTCCATATTTTTCAAGTCTTTTTTGAAAATCAACCCTCAATTCCTTCCCTTTATGTGTATTTTCTTACAAATTTCATAAATTATCCCTCTTTCACTTCAGTTTTCTTTTGTTTTATGTTACAATAGCCACGAAAGAAAAGGAAGTGATTAAAAAAATGAAAAAGCTGACAGCCCTGCTTCTGACCCTGATTACATTATTTACGCTCACCGCCTGTTCAGGAAAATCACAGCCGGAACAGACCACAACCACCGCCGTCACCACCACAGAAAGCCTGACGGTCAGAGTCACCTTCCCCGAAGGCTTCACCGCAAAGCAGATTGCAGAACGGCTGGAGGAAAACGGAGTTTGTTCTGCCGATGATTTTATGGCTCTTTTGCAAGGTTCATACCATGCCTCTCTTTCCTACGGCTTTATTCCTGCCATTGAAAACACAGAAAACAAGGCCTTTGTTCTTGAGGGCTATATTTTTCCCGACACATATGAATTTTATAAAGGCGAAAGTGCCGAATCAGCTTTGGCACGCTTTCTCAGAAACACCGATTCAAAGCTTACTCAGGAATACACCCTGAGAGCAACAGAGCTCGGCTACACGATGGATGAGATTATCACACTCGCTTCAATCATTCAGGAGGAAGCGGGCGACCCTGAGGAAATGCCCTTGGTGTCATCCGTGCTTCACAATCGTATTGAAAGTCCGGATTACGGCAAGCTTCAGTGCGATGTTACAATCAACTATGTGAACGAATGTATAACCAACTCACCTTATCTCACAGGTGACACGGAAAAATATAAGGAGCTTTATAACACCTATAAATGCGACGGTCTTCCCGCAGGGGCCATCTGCAACCCGGGACTTGCCGCAATTGAAGCGGCGCTCTACCCCGCCGACACAGACTATTTCTTCTTTGTTACAGACAAAGATTGGAACTATTATTATGCAGAAACTTATTCCGAGCATCAGCGGAACTGCAAAGCAGTCGGACTTGTGGGATAAGGACTTCGGATTTGAAGCGGCCGGGGGTGGGTTAGTAGTCAGTAGTCAGGGGACAGTAGGCAGTAGACAGTAGTCAGTAGTCAGTAGTCAGGAAAAGATAAAACAATAAGGAGTCTGCAAAGCAAATAACCCTTGAAAAAACGAGAGTGACAACATAAAAAGGAATTCTCTTTCAGAAAGCAGCTTGTAGCGGGAGCGACTGTCGGACTACAGGTAATGGAAAGGCACACAAATAAATCAGACAATAGCAAACCTTACGGAACAAATTAAACCAAGCGGCTCATTTTATTGAGCGTTGTTTTAATTAGAGTTGTTCGGCAACCGAGCCGTGGTATTGCAGAACGGAGCAATCTGAAAATACCGATAAGAAGAAACCTTGTTTTCTTATCTACGGTGAGCAGAAATGAATACCGAGTACAGGATAGAATAAACCTGACTCGGTATTTTTAGTTCTTGCGGAAGCTAATCCGCCAGCGTGCTTTTGCTTACTTTTGTCACGCTTGACAAAAG
>JAFUQS010000105.1 GCA_017472225.1 Clostridia bacterium
AAGACTTGGTGAAAGTAAAGGAAAGAAGCATATTATATCTACTGCTTTTGAACACCACGCCGTTTTGCATACGCTAAATAAACTTGAAAAAGAAGGCTTTGAAATCACGCTCCTTGAGGTCGGCGAAAATGGCCTTGTAACTCCTAAGCAGGTGTGCGAAGCCATTCGTGAAGACACCTGCCTTGTTACAATTATGTATGCGAATAACGAGATAGGCACCGTTCAGCCTATCAAAGAGATTGGTCTCGTTTGCCGTGAAAAAGGTGTTGTTTTCCATACCGATGCAGTGCAGGCAGTAGGGCATCTTCATATAGATGTAAAAGAACAAAATATAGATATGCTGTCCTTGTCGGCGCATAAATTCCACGGCCCTAAAGGAATAGGTGCTTTGTATGCAAGAAAAGGAATAAGACTTACAAACCTTATTGAAGGTGGCGCACAGGAGCGTGGCAAGCGTGCCGGCACCGAGAATATCCCTGCGATTATGGGAATGGCCGTGGCTCTTGAAGAGGCCTGTAGCCATATAGATGAAAACGCAGAAAGGCTGATATCACTGCGAGATAAACTGATTTTGGGGCTTTCCGAAATCCCGCATTCTATTCTCAACGGCGATGCAAAAAAGAGACTTCCGAGCAATGTGAATTTCTGCTTTGAAGGTATTGAGGGTGAATCCTTGCTCTTACTTCTCGATGATAAAGGAATTTGCGCTTCGTCGGGTTCGGCTTGCACTTCGGGCTCGCTTGACCCGAGCCACGTGCTCCTGGCCATCGGCAGAGTGCATGATATTGCTCATGGCTCACTGCGGCTGTCCCTTTCAGAAGAAAACACCGAGGAAGAAATCAATTATACGATAAAGGCAGTAAAAGATGTTGTAGAATATCTGCGAAGCATCTCGCCTATTTGGAGAGATCTTGTAAGCGGTAAAAAAGAATTTGTAATTAAGTGAGGTAATAAATATGGCACTTTATAGTGACAAGGTAATGGATCATTTCAGAAATCCCCGTAATGTCGGTGTGATTGAAAACGCTGATGGTGTCGGTGAAGTCGGCAATGCCAAATGCGGCGATATTATGAAAATTTATCTTAAAATTGAAAATGACATTATTGTGGATGTAAAATTTGAAACCTTCGGCTGTGGCAGTGCCATTGCATCAAGTTCAATGGCGACAGAACTCATCAAGGACAAGCCCGTTTCCGAAGCGCTTACTCTTACCAATAAGGCAGTTGTTGAAGCTCTTGACGGTCTGCCTGCACATAAGCTGCACTGCTCTGTGCTGGCGGAAGAAGCAATAAAAAAGGCATTGCAGGATTATTATGAGAAAAACGGAATTGAATACGACCATAAACTATTTCCCGATTGTGAGAATTGTTTCCATTGTTGCAGTATATAAAAATGGGTTGATTTACCTACCTGTTTGGGTGTATAATACTTTGTAAGATTTTGTAAAAAGGAACACAGTTATGAAAATCATTGATATAATTACTCAAAACAAATTATCTCTCTCTTTCGAGGTTTTTCCGCCTAAAAGTGAGACAAGCTTTGAAAGTGT
>JAFUQS010000106.1 GCA_017472225.1 Clostridia bacterium
AGCTTTCGTTTCTCCAATTTTCTCCACCTCCTTATTTCTGACCCGTTTCATCCTCTGCTTTCTGAATTTTACTGAGCGTTCAACTCAATTCTGTTTTTTGTTTAATTGAATTTATAATTTTTTCAGCTTCTTCAACGCTGCATTCATCTATCGAGTAGCTATAAGAGTTAGCACCCAACAGGTATGTAACAAAGGAACAGTCAGGCTCATAAAAATGAAGAACATATACTCCGTCAACTATATGGTCCTTCACTCCGTGAAAATACTTACTTACTTTCGGTTTTGAGTTCATTTTTTTCATCTTTTCCACATCATCACGCACCGCAGAAGCAACAGTTACATCGAACTCCTTTATATACACCTGAAACACAGCAACCGCAGTTCCGTCTTCCAATATTTGAGTGTATTCAAGAGTTATCTCGTTCCCTTCGTCGAAGAAAATCTGAGGTAATACCGGGTCATATATTCCGGTTTCATTCAGAATATTCAAAAGCTCTCCGGGGGTGATTATTTCCTTTTCGTCATTGTTTTTGTTCACAACATAAGCACCGATGCAGCCTGCAAGAACAACAACCGCCGCAACCACCGCCGCTATTATGATTTTAAGCTTTCGTTTCTCCATTTCTTATTCACTTTCCGATGTCTGCACTGAGCTTGAATCGTCCTGCTGTGGCTCGGTGCTTGTCATTTTTGAAATTTCTTCCTGAGCTGCCGAAAATTTACCAAAGTCTATTGTGAAATAATCCTGACAGAATTCAACCATACCATCAGGAACATCAATATCCTTATGATTTGCACAAACAAAAATAGTCATGGTGGCAAGCATTGCAACAACTGCGGCAATGTAAACAATTGTCCTTCTGCCGAATTTCTGATTTTCTGAAGAATGAATATCAATCACATTTGCAGAATTCTTCTCCTCATCCTTAAGATGGTCGAATTTGCCGTCAAGGGCATCAAGGCACAAGTCAATAAGCTCAAGGTCCATTTCTTCGGGAGATTTATCCATTTCCTCCTGCATTATTGCTTCAATTTCCTCTGTGGTAAATTCAAAATACCTTGTGTTAAGAAATTTTTTAAAAGCTTCTCTATCCATTTTTTTATCACCTCATTATGTTAGTTATGAAAAAAGAAAAAAGTAACACAATTTTTTTAAAATTTTTCTTCGGCATACTTTTTTGCTTTTTTCCATACACGGTAGCTTCTTTGTTTCACAGCAAGAACACTGACTCCCATTTTTTCTGCAATGTCACGATAAGAGAGATTATCCTCGTAATGAAGCTTAATCACCATGCGATCCTTTTCACTGAGCTGAGAAAGGAAATCCTCCTTAAAAGCATCAATAGCACTGTCATCAATATGCTTTTCAAAAATTTCCTGTTCATAATCATAGCCCACGGCAAGAACATGACTTTCTTTTTCGTCTTCTTCAATAGAGACAAGCTTTTCCTTGTTCCTTTTAATCTCAGCATAGATTTTTTTAATTATGTTATTCAAAATACCCATCACATACTGATCCGGCAATCTGATTTCAGTTTCGTCATTCATTTTTTCATAAAGACTTAATTTTGTCCGTGAAATTGCTTCTTCAATTTCATGAGGGTGACCGTACAATCTGTGTGCCGCCGCCCTTTGGAGTCTTTCTTCGTTTCTGCTCCAGACTATTTCAAACTCTTCATTGAGCTGATCTTTTGTTTTCACGAGACCCCTTCCTTTCTTTTCGGATACATGCTATATAATATCACCTATGAAAGAAAAATGTCAATATTTGGAATAAAATTGGTTTCAGGCACAAAAAACAGCAGGTATTTTCAAAAGCTGAAAACACCTGCCGGATATTATTTTATTTTGAAATTCTGATTACTGTTGCCGAATACTGCGGTACGGTATAGTTAAACTTATCAGAAACACCGTTAACAGTAAATTCTTCCATTTTGCAATCCTCTTCAGCGCCGAGAATATTGTCATTATCAAGGCTGTCACCTGCAACCTGATATACCGTTGCTGTGGAGTCGATGGTATCCATACCCTTAAGGTCAACTGCAAAGGTTCTGTCAGAGCCTGTTACATTAACGAGCTTGATAATCGTGTCGCCTGATTCATCAGTTGAAACAACCTGATAAGCCTGTGCATTACATTCTGATTCTGCAACATAACTGAACTGCTGAACACCGTCAATATAGCCTTCAATAGTATAGCCGTCAACAACAATTTTAATTTCATAGGTCACACCCTCTTCAACAGTAAAGTCTGAAAGTGTGCCGTTGATAAGACCTGTCTTGACACCGTTTTCAACTCTCTGAAGTCCGGACTGAGTGTTGTCCCAACCGCCGATATTCCAGAAGAACATATTGTTTTCGTCCTGAATAAGGAAGGGAACATAGAAGCCCTCTGCACCGTTAAGCTTTGTTGCTTCAAAGGTATAGGTATAATTTGACCAATCTTCATTGCCGTAAACTGCCGAAGCACCGTAATTGTGATAAGGAATTTCTGTTGCCTTCTGTGTCAGCTTGCCGTCGCTGATTTTCCAGTCGCCGTCACTGATTTCAAGCCAATTCCACCAGAAGTTGGGAATTGTGAATTTATCTTCTGCAAGAACCTTGCCTGTTTCGTTGTCAACAACCTTCAGATTATCGAACTCGGCTGATGTGTACCATGTGCCGAGACCAACCTTACCGGTAAGGTCCTGAGGAGGAATTTCAGCACCTGTGAGTTCAGATTCAAGAAGTGCCGTACCTGCATTTGTTGAGAAAAGCTTTTGCATATAGTAGCTGATTGATCCTGTGGAAAGGTGATTGTTGAACCAGATAAGATTCGGTGACCAATGAGTTGCGGTAAGATTGCCGAAAAGAGGAGCATATGCTGCCATTTTAACAATATCACCGTTTCTTTCAAGACCTGTCATATATGCTGCTTCAGCAAGAGCTGATTCGAGCCTGTTTGACTTTGCGGCATATTCACCAAGGAAAACCTGAATTGCACCGCCATAGAAGGTATCGAGCATATGCTCTGTGTCTCTTGCATAGTTTTCTTCATCATAATGGTCCACATTTTTAAGGAACCAGGAGGGATCGTTGTAGTAGTGCTGATCAGTTGCACCTGCAAACTCATCAATTGTAAGTCCGTTCTCGTCGATATAATCCTTTGCATTTACATAGGAATTATAGTAGTTTCCGCTGTGAGTAGCGTCTGCTGCACCTGTTGAATAGATAAGCTCAATTCCTTCATAGAGCTCCGGATTCTTTGCTTTTTCTTCAAGGAATCTTTCAAGGAATGCTTCATATCTTTCAAAGTAGTCCTCGCCCTCATTTTCATTACCGATGCAGATATACTTAAGCTCAAAGGGCTCAGCGTGACCGAGAGAAGCTCTTACCTTACCCCAGGTGGTAGTTTCATCGCCACGGCAGAATTCAACAAGGTCAACCATATCCTGAAGATACTGTTCAAATTCTTCCGTATACATATCAACGGGTCCCTTACCTCTCATCTGGCAATGAAGTCCGCAGTTGATAACAGGCACACCGATTGCACCAAGATCCTCGGCAAGCTGGAAATATTCAAAGAAGCCAAGGCCGTAGCTCATATAGCAAGGAAGCGGATCTTCTGTTACATCAAGAGCTGTCCAGATGTTTGTGCCATAGCTACGGGCAGCAACATCACCGTATTTGCCTCCGAATTCAAGAGGAAGTCCGTCTTCACCCACACCGATGGAATCCTTCCAGTCATATGCAGTTTCTGCATCCCAGCCTTCAATAACACAACCGCCGGGGAAACGAAGGAACTTGGGCTCAAGGTCTGCAAGCTTCTCAGCAAGGTCAATTCTCATACCGTGGCCCTTATATGTATCGGGGAAAAGAGATACCATGTCAAAGCCTGCCTTGCCGTTATCAATGGTAAGGCGGAGAAAAACATTCTGTGTTGCGGTAACATCTGAAACAAGTGTCAGCTCGTACTGTGCCCACTCACCTGTGATGCTGTCAATTGTGCCTGTTGCAGCAACCTCACCGTCTGCAACAAGGTTAACCGTAACTGCACCGCTGTAGCCGTCAAGTCCTTTTGCATAAACAGAGAAATAATAGTTTGCACCCTTTTCAATTGCCATACCTTCAAGGAAGCCCTTGTTCTGCACACCAGCAGGAGCTCCGCTTGTGTTTTCAATCACAAGATAATTTGTGTTGTTGGCATTGAGTCCGCCCACAGTGTCATTTTTCATAACACTGTATTCTGCAGAGCCGACTCCGCTCCAGCCGTGAAGCTCATCGCCTGCAGCAAGCTCTCCGTATTCAAAGGAACGGTTGATAACCTTTTCCGCATAAAGACCGCCGTCAGCGGCAAAGTTGATGTCTTCAAAGAAGATACCGAAAAGAAGCTCACTGATGTCATGAACCTCATTTGCAGCATCAATTGAAAGCTGATAATCGGAATTAGCCACATCATAAGCTGTAACCGTGTTTTCTTCTCCTCTTGTAATACTGTCAACAGCCTCATCACCGCCACAGGTGATACCGAGGGAAACAAGGAATGACATTATCACTGCAAGAACCTTTTTGTAAAATGCTGAAATTTTCTGTTGCATAATACTTCCTCCGTAACTTTATAATCACATATATGATACAAAAATAATTCTTTTTTGTCAATCATAATCTTTACTCCTTTTCCACATTTTATCATTGACATTGAACCTTCTTTGTACTAAAATTTAGGTATACTATAATAATAGGTAAATAAGGTGATTAAATGAAAGTATTGATTGTTGTTGATATGCAAAATGACTTCATTGACGGTGCCCTCGGCACAAATGAAGCGGTTAAGATTGTACCTTTTGTGAAAGAAAAAATCGGGCTTTACCGCAAGAACGGTGACACGGTAATTTTCACAAGAGATACCCACGAAGAAAACTATATGGATACTGTGGAAGGCAAAAATCTCCCCGTGCCCCATTGCATCAGAAACACCGAAGGCCGGGAAATCAGCAAGGAGCTTGACACCGGGGACTGCAAAATCATCGATAAGCCCACCTTTGGCTCAACAGAGCTTGCAGAGTATCTTAAAAGCCTTACCGATATTGAAGAAATTGAGCTTATCGGACTTTGCACCGACATCTGCGTTATTTCAAACACACTTCTCATTAAGGCAGCTATGCCCGAAACAAAAATCTGTGTTGACAGCAGCTGCTGTGCGGGTGTAACTCCGGAAAGTCACGAAAATGCACTTAATGCTATGAAAATGTGCCATATTGAAATAAAATAAGAGGGTGAAAAAATGAATTTCAACGTTGAAAAGGTCACAAAAGACCTTATTGAATGGATAAGAGACTTCTTCCGGGAAAACGGAAAGGGCTGCAAGGCTGTTATCGGAATTTCCGGCGGCAAGGACAGCTCTGTTGTGGCTGCGCTTTGTGTGGAAGCTCTCGGCAAAGAAAATGTTTTCGGTGTGCTTATGCCTAACGGCGAGCAAAGTGACATTGATGTTTCAAAGGCTCTGTGCGAATATCTTGACATTGACAATGTGACCATCAACATTGAAAGCTGCTTCAATGGTCTTGTGAGCGAAATTGAAAGCAAAATGGATTTTTCCAACCTTGCAAGGGTCAATCTTCCGCCACGGCTTCGTATGTCAACGGTTTATGCCGTATCCCAATGTGTAAACGGCAGAGTTGCCAACACCTGTAACCTTTCAGAGGATTGGGTCGGCTACTCAACAAGATACGGTGACAGCGTCGGTGACTTCAGTCCCCTTTCCAACCTTACGGTGCAGGAGGTTAAGGAAATCGGCAGATATCTGGGACTTCCGTCAATTTTCGTTGACAAGGTACCGAGTGACGGACTTTGCGGAAAAACCGATGAGGATAACCTCGGCTTTACCTATGCTGTGCTTGATAAATATATCAGAACAGGCATTTGCGAAGACGAAAAAACAAAGGAGCTTATTGACAGAAAGCACAAAGCAAACCTGTTCAAGCTTCAGCTTATGCCAAGCTTTCCTTATAAACCATAAAAAGAGATGTAAAAAAATGAGCTGTAAAAAACTTGCGTTTTTTACAGCTCATTATTATATTTTATTTAAATTCGGGAGTCTGCTTCATTTTGCTGAATTTCTGTCCCCAGGCATTTGCCCAGCTTTCACAGTAAACTGCTGAGTAGGGAACATTATTCTTCTTTCTGTAAGAAGCAAAGCAGTTGCACCAGATAACCGAGGGAAGTGCAATCACAAGCCAATAAAGAGGACCGAGAAGAAGGCACTGCCATGTGTGGCCGTATTCGTGAATTCTTGTGTTATAGGTCCATTTCTTATTCTTGTGCTGGTCCTTCATGAAGATGAAAAGACCGAGTGAAAGTCCGCCTGCATTCCAGGGGATATACACAATTTTTGCATAGCCGAAATGCTGCCAACGGTAACCTTTGATTTTTGTGCAGATAAGAAATACTATTCCGCCGACAAGGTTAACTGTAAGACCCCATGTCCACTGAACAAGATAGAAAAGGAAATCTGCAAGAGAGGTTTTCCAGCTTTTCTTTTTCTTAATCGGTTCTTTCTGAGTGATGTCAATTTCTGTCATAATTATTTCTCCTTTATTCATCTTCGCTCACGGCTGCTTTTACCTGTTCAAGAGCTTCTTTCTCAGCCTTCTTACCTTCCTTTGAGGTTCTGATTTTCTTCATTTCCTCCTCGATTTCAATAAGAATCTGATATTCACCGTTTTCATTAAGCTCAATGGCATGAGCCTGTGCGCTGTCGTTATCTCTACCAAGCCAGGTGTTTTCGTACTTCTGACCGGAAATCTTTTCCATAATTCTGATTTCTTCATCACTGAGAGCAACTGAGCCGTACTTATGCTTGGTTGCAATAGCCGCACGGATAAGAGTATGCTCCTTCTTGGTCATTTTGAAGGTATGAAGAAGCACCAAGGAAATAAGAGTAAAGACAATAGGTGCAAAGGTGATGCATATTCTTACGCCGAGAAGCGCACTGTCAGACTGATGGAAGCCGGGGTCAACAGCAAGCTTTTCCTGAAGCTCATCACCTACAACAAGACCGAAGCCGCCGAGAATAAACATAACAACGGAGCTCATAACACCCGAAACTGTCTTTTTGATGAAGGTGTTGAAGGTACCGATAACGCCCTCACGTCTTCTGCCTGTGATAAGCTCGTCAACGTCTGAAATATCGGGAAGGATGTTTGTTGCAACATAGCCGAGACCGGACTTACCGAAGGGATAAAGAACAGCGGTGGCCATAAGAATGATTTTCCAGATAATTGCTCCCTCGTTTTCTGCTGTGGGATTCATAAACAGACACACAACAAAGCCCGCAAGCATAAGAGGTGTTACTATGGCACCGCACTTTTTCTTGCCGAACTTTATTGTAAGAGCGTAGTTAAGCGGGAAGGATGCAGCTTCAAATGCACCTGCAACAGTTGTGAAAAGTGTATACCATGAGGGAAGCTTTGCAACATATTCAATATAATAGATAAGTGTTGTGGTATAGAAATAGTTTGCTATGTTATAGCAAAGGCTCATGAAGAAATATTCTCTGAATGACTTGTTTTTCACAACATAAGCATATTCCTTCAGAAGGAACTTAAGATCAAACTTTTCAACCTGAAGGTCAAGAGAGGGCTTTTCTCTTGTTCTCTTGAAGGTAATGTAAAGGCATATTCCGTAAACCACGGCAAGAACTATACCTGATATAAGCATAGGCTTCTGAGCACCCGCCTGAGGTGTACCGAATCCGAAGCAACCGAGAATTGCCGAAACAAGGAAGAACGAAGGGAACATACCGAAGGAATTGAAAATGTAGCCTACGGAATTATACTGAATACGCAAATCATAGTCGGGAGCAAGCTCAGGGAGCATTGCAACATGAGGTATATCTATTATTGTATATGCAGTTTTATAAAGCATATAGGCAATTGTGAAATAAATGAAGGTTTTGACAGGCTCTGTTCTTCCGTCAAAGCCATAGCCGTTCCACATCATAACAAATGAGAGGCACAAAAGTGGCATACCCCAGAGTATGTAGCGTCTGTGCTTACCGTATTTTGAACGGGTTCTGTCAGTGATAACACCCATGATAGGGTCAGTGATTGCGTCCCACACAACGGCGATGGTGGTTACAAGACCTGCCCATTCGAGGGGAAGATTTACAACGTCGGTGAGGAACTTCATATAGTAAAGACTTACAACATAACCTGCACCTGAGGTTGTGATGTTTGCACTGCTGTAGTTCATCATCGGGATAACATCATTTTTGAAGGTACCCTTAACGCCCAACAGCTTAAGGATTTTTTGTTCCATTTTATCCACTCCTTTTCATTATATATACTTTATCATGCAAAAGTAATAAAGTCAAGGCAAAGAAAACAAATGAATAATTTTTTATGTTGATTTATTACCTTCTTCGTGGTATTCTTATATATATTATAATGAAAAGGAGAAAACCCATGCTGATTTCAGGCTTGCAGAAGCTCACCTTACTTGATTACCCGGAAAAAACTGCCTGTACCATTTTTACCTACGGCTGTAATTTTCGTTGCCCTTTTTGTCACAACGCTCTTCTTGTGACGGAAAAAAACTGTGATGTTATCCCTGAAGATGAGGTGCTCTCCTTTCTCAGAAAGCGTCAGGGTATACTTGACGGAGTGTGTATCACCGGAGGTGAACCGACAAATCAGAAGGACCTTATCCCTTTTATGAAAAAGATAAAGGACATGGGCTATCTTGTGAAGCTTGACACAAACGGCTACAATCCGGAGGTGCTTTCCGATATTCTGTCTCAGGGTCTTTGCGATTATGTTGCAATGGACATCAAAAACTGTATGGAAAAATATTCCCTTACGGCAGGAATTGAAATTGACACTGAGAAAATCAAAAAAAGTATTAAGCTTATCAAGGAAAAAGCTCCCGACTATGAATTCAGAACAACCGTTGTCAAGGAATTTCACACGGAAAATGACATTGAAAGCATATGTGATAATATAATAGAAAAGCAGAGCAAATTTTTTCTTCAGCAGTTCAAGGATTCGGGAAATCTGATAAAAGAAGGGCTTTCGGCATGGGACAAGGAAAGAATGGCGAAGCTTGTTGACAAACTGAGAAAAAAAGACTTTAACGTGTTAATCCGTGAAAGCTGAACCACAACAAATTGTGGTTATTTTTTGAAAATAAACACAATAATTTGTGTTTTACCTATTGCCTTTTACAATATCTTGTGATATAATCGTCACTGCACCACGAAATTCAACAGAAAAGATTCGAGCCCAAAGCCGGTTTCCTTCTTTTCTGTTTCGTTATGTAAAAAGATATTAAAATAAAGGAGAATAGGTATGTACTCAGTTTTAAAAAGAACCGGCAAAATAGTTGATTTTAAGATTGATAAAATCACTCAGGCAATCACCCTCGCTTTTGATGCACAGCAAAGAGATTACAATCCTGATATTATCGATTTCCTTGCTCTTAAGGTTACGGCAGATTTTGAGCCGAAAATCAAGGAGCATCGCATCGCAGTTGAGGATATTCAGGACAGCGTTGAAAATGTGCTCGTTCAGGCAGGATACTCCGATGTTGCAAAGGCATATATCCTCTATCGCCGTCAGCACGAAAAGCTCCGTGACATCAACACAACTCTTCTTGACTACAAGGAAATCGTTGACAACTATGTTAATGTAGCAGACTGGCGTGTTAAGGAAAACTCCACCGTTACATATTCTGTCGGCGGTCTTATCCTCAACAACTCCGGCGCAATTACCGCAAACTATTGGCTCAGTGAGGTTTATGACGATGAAATCGCCAACGCTCACAGAAATGCAGACATTCACATCCATGACCTTTCAATGCTCACAGGCTACTGTGCAGGCTGGTCACTCAAGCAGCTCATCAAGGAAGGCCTCGGCGGTGTTACAGGTAAAATCACATCTGCTCCCGCAAAGCATCTTTCAACCCTTTGCAATCAGATGGTAAACTTCCTCGGCATTATGCAGAACGAATGGGCAGGTGCTCAGGCATTCTCATCCTTTGATACATATCTTGCTCCCTTTGTAAAGGCTGACGGACTTTCATACGAGCAGGTTAAAAAGTGCATCGAATCATTTATCTACGGTGTAAACACTCCCTCACGTTGGGGTACTCAGGCACCCTTCTCAAACATCACTCTTGACTGGACTGTTCCCAATGACCTTGCAGAGCTTAACGCTATCGTAGGCGGCAAGGAAATGGACTTCAAGTATAAAGACTGTAAGAAGGAAATGGATATGGTCAACCGTGCCTTCATTGAAACTATGATTGAAGGTGACGCTAACGGCAGAGGCTTCCAGTATCCTATCCCCACATATTCAATCACAATAGATTTTGACTGGTCTGAAACAGAAAATAACAAGCTTCTTTTCGAAATGACCTCAAAATACGGCACACCCTATTTCTCAAACTACATCAACTCCGATATGGAGCCCAGCGATGTGCGTTCAATGTGCTGCAGACTTCGCCTTGACCTTCGTGAGCTTCGCAAAAAGTCCGGCGGCTTCTTCGGCAGCGGTGAAAGCACAGGTTCTGTCGGTGTTGTTACAATCAATATCCCCAGAATCGCATACCTTGCAAAGGACGAGCAGGATTTTTACAGCCGTCTTGACAAGCTTATGGACATTTCCGCACGTTCACTTTCAATTAAGAGAAAGGTTATCACAAACCTTCTTGATGCAGGTCTTTATCCTTACACAAAGAGATATCTCGGCACATTCGCAAACCACTTCTCAACAATCGGTCTTGTCGGTATGAACGAAGCAGCTCTCAATGCTAACTGGCTCAAGTGTGACCTTACCGATGAAAGAGCACAGCAGTTTGCTAAGGATGTTCTTAACCATATGCGTGAACGTCTTTCCGATTACCAGGAAATGTACGGCGATCTTTATAACCTTGAAGCAACACCTGCCGAAAGCACAAGCTACCGTCTTGCAAAGCATGACCTGAAGCATTATCCTGAAATCATTACAGCAGCAGACAAGACCAAGGGTGAGGCTCCCTATTACACCAACTCCTCACATCTTCCCGTCGGTTACACAGACGATATCTTCGCCGCTCTCGACATTCAGGATGAATTGCAGACACTTTATACCTCAGGTACTGTTTTCCACGCTTTCCTCGGTGAAAAGCTTCCCTCATGGAAGAGTGCAGCCGCACTTATCAGAAAGATTGCAGAAAACTACAAGCTTCCTTACTATACCCTTTCCCCCACATATTCCGTATGTAAAAATCACGGCTATATTTCCGGCGAGCAGTACACCTGCCCCGAATGTGGTGAAAAGACAGAGGTTTACAGCCGTATCACCGGTTACTACCGTCCCGTTCAGAACTGGAACGACGGTAAGAGCCAGGAATTTGCACACAGAATTGAATATAACCCCGCAAAATTCGGCAAAGAAATCACCGGCATAAAAGCAGAAGCAAAGGAATGTGCTTGTGAAGCCGCAGGTGAAGATAAGCTTATACTTTTTGCAACAACAACCTGTCCCAACTGTAAGATGGCTGCAAAGTTCCTTGACAATGCAGGCTATAAATATGAAAAGGTTTATGCCGACGAAAACAAAGCACTTGCTGAAGAATATGACATTCATCAGGCTCCCACCCTTATCAGCGTCAAGGGCGGAAAAATTGAAAAAATCGTCAACCTTTCAAACATCAGAGCCTTCACCGAAAGATAAGAGGTAAAAGATGTACGATATAATAATTATCGGTGCAGGCCCTGCGGGACTGACAAGTGCAGTTTACGCAGGCCGTGCCGACAAAAAGGTACTCATTCTCGAAAAAGAAACCTTTGGCGGTCAGATCACACATTCACCCCGAGTTGAAAATTATCCCGGCTTCATTCAGATGAGCGGTAACGAGTTTGCCGACAAATTAGTTGACCAGGCTATGGCTCAGGGTGCAGAAATTGAGCTTGATACTGCCCTCGGCATCGAAAAGAAAGACGGTGCCTTCTGCGTTAAGGGTGAAAGAGCGGTTTATGAAGGCAAAAGCGTAATCATTGCAACAGGCTCAGCACACAGAAGACTTAATCTTCCCAAAGAGGATAAGTTCACAGGTGAAGGCGTTTCCTACTGTGCAGTTTGTGACGGTGCATTCTATAACGGCAAGGATGTTGCTGTTATCGGCGGTGGCAACTCCGCATTGCAAGAATCTGTGTTGCTTTCCAAAAACTGCAAAAGCGTAACTGTCATTCAGAACCTTGCCTGTCTCACAGGTGAAACAAAGCTTATCCGTGAGCTTGAAAAAAAGGACAATGTTTCCTTTATTTATTCAAGCGTTGTAACGGAGCTTATAGGCGACAGCACATTTGAAGGAATAAAAATCAAAAACACAGAAACCCAGGCAGAAACTGAGCTTTCCTTTGACGGTATTTTTGTTGCAATCGGTCAACAGCCTATGAACGAAAATTTCAAAGGAACCGTAAAGCTTAACGAATGGGGATATGTTGAAGCTGGTGAAAGCTGTATTCCCGAAAGCGAAAAAGGTATTTTTGTTGCAGGCGACTGCAGAAGTAAACGGGTAAGACAGATTGCAACGGCAATCTCAGACGGTGCAGTTGCAGCACTTGCCGCTTGCAGTTATATTGACAGCTTATAAAGCTTAAATGCAAAATGCCAAATTGCGCTGAACGCAGGTGTGGAAATCAACCCACTGCCCGCTGAATTTATAAACAATATTAAGGACGCCTGTTGGCGTCCTTTTTTTATCAGGCAGAGTCATATTATCATCGACTTTTGAAGTCGATTTTTAACCGTCAAGGTGCTGTCTGTCTTGTGCCGAAGGCGTCCTGACTACTGACCCCTGACTACTGTCTGCTTAAATTTCACGCCAAAACATTGTCAACTCTTTCCCTTTGTGCTAAAATATCGGAAGAGGTGAAAGCTATGACAAGAAATCAATTGAAAATTATTGCTTGCATTTCAATGCTGATTGACCACATCGGCTATATCCTTTTTCCAAAGATAACTATTCTTCGTTATATAGGCAGAATCGCAATGCCGATTTTTGCCTTTTTCATCGGCGAAGGCTGCCTGTATACCAAAAACAAGGTGAAATATTTTCTGCGTGTGTTCATTCTTGGCCTTCTTTGCCAATCGGTTTACATAATCGAAAGTCTTATAACTCATTCCGGAAGCGGTACTTATCTGAATATTCTGCTCACTTTTTCTGTTTCAATCATTCTTTGCTCTGCTTTTATTTATATGAAAGAAAGCTTTGAAACGGATATAAAAAGTGAAAAAATCAAGGGTGTTGCCCTTTTCACTTTTACTTTTATTGCCGTTCTGACTCTTTCTTTTTTCTGTGAAGGCAGCAGAAATACGATAGGTACTGAAATAACCTTTGACTACGGTCTTGGCGGAATATGTCTGCCGCTTTTTGCAGCAGTTTCAAAGGATAAGAAAAAGAAGCTGATATCCTTCGGTATTGCCCTGACAATTTTTGTTTTCAGCTTTTATGAAAGCATATATTTCAGCCTTTGGGCTTTGGTACCGTTTATTTTGCTTGTGTTTTATAACGGCACGGGCGGAAGGAAAAATCTCAAGTACTTTTTCTATGCCTTTTACCCCGTACATCTCGGCGTGATTTACCTGATTGATATATTGATGTGAGGAAAACAGAATGCAGACAATTGACGAAGCACTGAATAAGCTTCAGAAATCAGATTTCAGAAGCAAATTTCATCTGAAACAACAAGATATTGACTACATAAATGAAAAGGGATTGGAAACCATCCGTCAGCATTGCACAGACTTTATTAAAAAGCGTCTTGCTCCGTCGGTGATACCAAACGACGGCAAACAGACCCCCATGAGAGGACATCCTGTTTTTGTGGCTCAGCATGCCTGTGCCTGCTGCTGCCGTGGTTGTCTTAACAAGTGGTACAATGTAAAAAAAGGCACTGAGCTGAATGAAGCTCAGCAACAGAAAATTGTCAACCTTCTGATGAGGTGGATTGAAAAGGAAATGGAGATATACAATGGAAACGGTTAACGGCTTTCAGATAAGAAAAACACAAACGTCCGACCTTCCGAGAGTGTTGGAAATTTATGCTGCGGCAAGACAGTTTATGGCTGCCCACGGCAATCCTGACCAATGGAAGACCCACAAGCCCACCTTGGAGCAGATTGAAAATGATATAAAAAACGGCAACGGATATGTCTGCCTTTACGAAGGTGAAATTCACGGTGTCTTCTGCTTTTTTATAGGCAAAGACCCGACCTACGGAAAAATCATCGGTGAATGGAAAAATGACGGAGAATATGCCGTTGTTCACAGAATCGCCTCCTCCGGTAAGGTCAGAGGTGTCGGCACACATATGATGAAATGGGCATTTCAGAAGCACCCCAATGTGCGCATTGACACCCACGAAGATAACATTGTTATGCAGAATATGCTCAAAAAATTAGGATACGAATTCTGCGGAACAATATTTTTGGAAAACGGAGACCCCAGATTGGCATTTCAGAAGTTTAACAGAGCTGAGAACTAAAAAATTAGTTCTCAGCTCTGAAGTTTTCTCTGTACTGTTTTGGTGTTTCACCTGTATGCTTTTTAAATATCTTGGCAAAATAATTTACATCGAGTATTCCGCATTCATGAGAAATCTGCTGAATCTGATGAGAGGTTGTTTCAAGAAGACGCTTTGCCCTTTCAACTCTTTTTTTGCTGACATACTCTGTCAAGGGCATTCCCGTATCTTTTTTGAAAAGCGATGAAAGATAGCTTGCATTGACATTGAATCTTTTCGCCATCGCATTCAAGGTTAAATCAGAATTTAGGTCGGCATCAATGAGCATAACAACATTCTGCACCAAAGGTGAATAGCCCTTTGCTGCATGGGTTTTCACAAGCCTACAATAAGAATAAATCATATCATCCCAAAGCTTTTCAATGTCTTTTTCGGTTTTGCTGTTTTCAATACGCATGGCAAATTCCGAGGAAACACCATGAATATAAAAGGGATGAACATTGCCTACCTCTGCGCCCTTGCGCAAGAGTGTGTTGAGAATAATCATATAGTTTTTCATATTTCTGACAGGGTCATCCACTCTTTTTTCAATTCCCCTTGCAAAATCATTTGCAGTAAAAAGCTTACTAAGCTTTTTATAGCTGCCCCGTGAAACTGCTCTTATCATTTCATTTTCAAGTCCGTATCTTGTTTCAATTTCTTTTATAGACTCGTTTCCGTGACTGTCATCATAAAAATCAAGATTTGCAAGAGGTTTGTTGAAATTATGGTTTCTTTCACTCATATTCATTTTCTCCCATACAGCGTTTTCGTTTACACTTCATTTATATTATGGTACAATTTTTGGTAAATTTCAAGATATAAACAAAAAAAATTCTATAAAAAGCAAAAACTATACTCACGATTTACTGAAAAAAAGGTGTAGAATACTATTGTTAGGATTGCGGGTATAATTCCCGGTAATCAAAACGGAGAAAAAAATTTCATTTGGAGGAATCTTTTATGGCAAAAAAAGTCAAAGAAAAAAAACTCGATGCCAACGGATACCGTAAATTCGGTATGCTTGACAAGGTTTCTTATGCCGCAGGTGACTTGGGTTGTAATATGAGCTTTGCTCTCAAAAGCTCAATTATGGCTATTTTCTGGACACAGTTCATGGCTCTCGGCGAAGAAATGTACGCAACATTACTTTTGATTGTTCAGGCTTGGGATGCAATCAACGACCCCCTTCTCGGCTCACTGTTTGACGCAGACAAGAGAAAGTATAAAAGAGGCAAGTTCAAGACCTACATCTTCATTGGTGCTCTCGGTCTTCTCTTCTCAGGTCTCTTCTTCTTCCTTCCCCTTCCCAATGCTCCCCTTGCAATGAGATGTATCCTTTTCGTTCTCGGCTATGTTCTCTGGGACGCATTTTACACAGTGGCAAACGTTCCCTATGGTTCAATGATGTCTGTTATTACAACTGACGGCGCAGAACGTTCAGAGCTTTCCACATGGCGTTCAATCGGTTCAATGTTCGGTAATATTGTTCCCATGGTTGTTCTTCCCATAATCTGCTACGATGCAAGTAACGAACTCAAAGGTGAAGTTGTATTTATTGCAGCCATCATCATGGGCGTTATCGGTCTTATCTCATTCATCTTTATGCTTAAAACAACTGAAATCCGTGTTGAAGAAAATTCAGTTGTTATCAGTGAAAAGAAACAGAAGTTCAATCCCATCAAGGCATTTGGCAACTTTATGAAAAACCGTGCAGCCGTTGGCGCAACTCTTGCTGCTATGGCTATGTTTATCGGTATGCAGGGCTCAACCTCTGCAACAACAGTTCTTTTCCAGTCATACTTCGGCAATGCTAAGATTTCCGGTATCATTATGCTCATCAGTTATCTTCCCATGTTCCTGTTTATGCCCTTCCTTAAGAAGATCGTTAATAAGTACGGCAAAAAGGAAGCTTGTGCAGCAGGTGCGGCAGTAAGCACCTTCGGTGCTCTTCTTCTCTTCCTTCCGCTCGGTAACGGAACAGCAGGTCTTATCGGCTATGTTGTGGCTCAGGTATTCTTCGGTCTCGGCCTTGGCTTCTACACCTGTGTTTCATGGGCACTTATGGCAGACGCTATTGACTACAACGAATGGAAAAACCACACCAAGGAAGAAGGTACTGTATATTCACTTCACTCCTTCTTCAGAAAACTCGCTCAGGGCATTGGCCCCTCAGCAGTTATCGCAATTATGGGTCTTCTCGGTTATGACGGCAAACTCGGTGCTGCTCAGCCCTTCGAGGTTGCTGAAAATATGAAGTGGCTCGTTGCTGCTCTTTACACATTCAGCGCAGCAGTTATGTTCATTTCAATTGCATTTGTTTATGACCTTAACAAGAAAAAGGTTGCTGAAATGTCTGCTGAACTTGAAGAAAGACGTGCAGCAGCAAAAATAGCAGACGCTGAATAATTTTCCATGATAAATCACAGCCGGTAGCGAACCTGCCGGCTGTTTTATTAAGAAAACAAATAAAGGAGTTAATACTATGAGACAGATTATCAATCTCAACCGTAAATGGTCTTTCACCAAAGACTTTGCAGAAATCCCTGCTGCAATTGACAGCAAGTGGAATTTTGTAAATCTTCCCCATTCCTGGAACGCAATTGACGGCCAGGACGGTGACAACGACTACTATCGTGGCACTTGCCTTTATATGAAGGAAATCAAAAAAGAGGACCTTCCCGAAGCAGAAAAATACTATCTTGAAATCAAGGGTGCAAATTCATCAGCTGATGTTTTTGTAAACGGCAAGAAAAAAGCTCACCACGACGGCGGCTACTCAACCTGGAGAGTTGACATCACAGATGATATCGGCATTTCAACAATGGTAGCAATTGCTGTTGACAACAGCGCAAATGAAACAGTTTATCCTCAGATGGCTGACTTCACCTTCTATGGCGGTCTTTACAGAGATGTTAACCTTATCTGTGTTTCAGAATCACACTTTGACCTTGACTACTACGGCTGCCCCGGTATTATGGTTACTCCCGCAGTAGATGGTGCAAACGCTAAGGTAGAAATTGAAGCATTCCTTACAAACGCTAAGGAAGGTCAGAGCCTTAAATTCACAGTTCTTGACGCAGAAGGCAACATTGTTGCAGAAAAATCACAGTGTGTATGCTGCGAAAAGAAAGCTGTTTTCGACATTGAAAATGTACACCTCTGGCACGGCAGAAAGGACCCGTACCTTTACACCGCAGCTGCAGAGCTTATTTCAGACGGTAAGGTTATTGACAATGTTTCAGCCCGCTTCGGCTGCAGAACATTCGAAATTGATCCTGACAGAGGCTTTATTCTCAACGGTGAAGAATATCCCCTTCGTGGTGTATCACGCCATCAGGACCGCTGGGGCTTAGGTAATGCACTTCTTCCTGAGCATCATAAGGAAGATATGGACCTTATCTGCGAGGTTGGTGCAACAACAATCCGTCTTGCTCACTATCAGCACGATCAGTACTTCTACGACCTCTGCGATGAAAGAGGTATGGTAATCTGGGCAGAAATTCCTTATATTTCAAAGCATATGCCCACAGCCCGTGAAAATACAATATCACAGATGAAGGAGCTTATCGTTCAGAACTACAACCATCCGTCAATCGTTGTATGGGGACTTTCAAATGAAATCAGTATGAACGGTGCTGATGACGACCTTGTTGAAAATCATCACATTCTTAATGACCTTTGTCACGAAATGGATAAGACAAGACTTACCACAATGGCTGTTGTTTCAATGTGTGACATCAATGACCCCTATGTTCAGATTCCCGATACCGTTTCCTATAACCACTACTTCGGTTGGTACGGCGGAGAGACTTCAATGAACGGTCCCTGGCTTGATAACTTCCACAAGACCTTCCCCACACTCCCCATCGGTATGAGTGAATATGGCTGTGAAGCACTTGACTGGCACACATCAAAGCCGACACAGGGCGACTACACAGAAGAATATCAGGCATACTATCACGAAGAGCTTATCAAGCAGCTTTTCACAAGAAAGTATCTTTGGGCTACTCACGTATGGAATATGTTTGACTTCGGCGCAGACGCAAGAAACGAAGGCGGTGAAAACGGACAGAATCACAAGGGTCTTGTAACCTTTGACAGAAAATATAAGAAGGATTCCTTCTATGCATATAAGGCATGGCTTTCCGATGATCCCTTTGTTCATATCTGCGGCAAGAGATATGTTGACAGAGTTGAAGATGTAACAAAGGTTACAGTATATTCAAACCTTCCCGAGGTTGAGCTGTTCGCAAACGGACAGAGCCTTGGCAAAAAGACATCTGATGTACACTTCTTCTATTTTGACGTACCTAATGCCGGTGAAACAGTCCTTACTGCAAAAGCAGGCGACTGCACAGATGAAAGCGTAATCAGAAAGGTAGACACCTTCAACGAAAATTACAGACTTAAGGAAAAGGGTGCTGTTCTCAACTGGTTTGACATCACAGAGGTTGACGGTTATTACTCACTCAACGACAAAATGGGCGATGTTCTCAGAAGTGAAGAAGGCAGAGCTCTCTTCCAGGGCATTATGGCTCAGGCAGGCATTGGTGCAGGTGCAACTGCCGCAGGCTTTGAAATGAACGAAAATATGATGCAGATGATGAACGGCTTTACCGTTATCAGACTCACATCACTTCTCGGTATGACAGGTCTTAAAATGACTAAGGAACAGCTCCTTGCAATGAACGCTCAGCTTAACAAAATCAAAAAGCCTGAATAATTGCTTGCATAATCAGTATACAAAAGAGCACCCGTTGGGTGCTCTTTTTGCATCTTAAAAATATCTGTCTGCTGTTTATCTTTTTGAATTGCTGTGCTATACTGAAAAAAAGAGGTCAAAAAAATAAGGAATACACCCTTTTTCAACCGTATAATAAGTGAAAGGATAAATCAGGAGGAAAAACCATATGTTTAACGGTGAAAGTAGCTACCGCCGTTTTCTGAATGGTGATGAAAGTGCCTTTGAGGAAATAATGAGAGAATACCGGGACAGTCTGACATTTTTCATCAACAGATATGTTAATGATTATGATGCTGCCGAGGATATCGCCATTGATGTTTTTATGTACATAATAGTTCACCCGAACCGCTATAACTTTAAAGTGAGCCTTAAAACCTATCTTTTTATGCTTGGCAGAAGTCGTGCCCTTGATTATCTGAGAAAGAGAAAAAGACGCAGTGAAGCTTTCTTATCTGAGCATACAAAAGAAGTAAGTTATGACTTCGAAAGCCTTATTGAGAAAGACGAAAAGCGAAGAATTCTATATTCAGCAATAGACTCACTGGCAGATGATATGCGTGTTGCTATTCATCTTGTTTATTTTGAAGAGCTTACCTACAAAGAAGCGGCAGTTATTATGAAAAAAAGCGTCAAACAGGTGGATAATCTCATTTACCGTGGCAAAAAGGAGCTTTCAGCCGTTTTGGGAAAGGAAGGTGAGCTTCTGCTATGAGAAGAACAGACGAACAATTTATAAATGAAGTATATTTAAGACGGGATAAATATAAAAAGAAGAAAAAACAAAGGAACACCTTGTTGGCTTTTCTTGTTCCCATATTGGTTTCAGGAGCTTTTCTGCTTCCCGCAATGTTGCCGGCATCGGCATCTGAAAAATCAGAAACAGACTTGTCAGTTGTGACAGATACACCTCCTGAAAACCAAAGTCCCGCTTATCCGCCGGGAACGATTATTATTTATGTTTCAGACTTTGATTCTTCAGAAAGTGTTTTTGACATTGTCAGTGTTGAAGCTGTGAATCTCATTGAAAAAATCATTGAACAGGAAAATCCGTATTCAAGTATTTCGGATGACACTGCAGCAGAACCTTCTCAAGGTAATTCTGACAGCAAAAGCAGAACGGACACCGGAGAAAAAATCTGCGCAGTAAAATACTTTTCAGGAGACAATATTCCGGGACACTACCATACCTTCACACTTTATGAAAAAGGTATTTTAGATGAAGATACCGACATCTGGTACAATATGACAAGTGAAAAGGTTACAGAACTGAAATCTCTTTTAGGGCTTAATTGAAAAAAGGAGGTTAAAAGATGAAAAAGAAGCTGTTAAAAATTGCGTTGACGGTTATGGCATTTTGTCTGATCTTTACTTTCAATGCTTCGGCAGATACGGGTCCTAAACCGTCGGTGAATATCACTTTCCACAATATGGGAAGTGAAAAATGCTATGCAACACTCTTATCTGACTCCGATTCCTCCGGTCCTGCGAGGGCTTGGAACGGCAAGGAGGCACCTGATTACTATGTGTGGGAGGGTGATGGTGTTGAATATAACGAAGATGACAGTCTGCACAAGGACATCTGGCAGAAAATGGCAGATTATACCGATTCCGACGGGTACTATTTTTTGCAGAGAATATGGCGTGTTGATGAAACCAAAGAGCTTAAATGGACCTACTATCCGCCCGACACATTCAAGCTCCTGCTCTATTACCCCAAAACCGATACTTTTGTTTCAAGCGGGATTTATGAAAGTTATGCCTTTGACAGTTACTTCACCGTCAATATGGAAGGCATCACAATAGCCGAGGTGAACCATCCTCAGGAAAATTCCACCCCCTTATGCGGCACAGTAACAGCCGAAGAAAGCTATGATTATAAGTGGGAAGCTATATCCTTGCTCGCAAGAATTCTCATCACTATTTTACTTGAAACAGGCATTGCACTTCTTTTCTCTTACAAAACAAAAAAAGAACTGACTATCATAGGTATAGTAAACATTGTAACGCAAATTATTCTGAATGTGGCTTTGAACATAATCAACTATCAGGACGGTTATATGGCTTTCACAGCTTATTATATTTTCCTCGAAATTGTTGTTTTTGCTCTTGAAGCAGCTATTTACTGTGCAAGACTTAAAAGCAAGAAAAAAAGCCGCAATATTCTCTATGCACTCACATCAAATGCAATATCCTTCGGTGTAGGACTGTGGCTCGCACATATTATTCCCGGTATATTTTAAGGAGGTTAAAAGATGAAAAAGAAAACAAAATTATTTATCCTTATTCTTATTATTCTTCTTTTGATACCGGTGCCAAACGGTACACTTAAAGACGGAGGCACAAAAACCTTTACTGCTCTGACATATAAAATTGTTTCATGGAACAGGCTTGTTGATGCTGAAAACATTTATTCGAAAACTGAATTTTACATCTTTCCCTTGAATTTTTTTGGTGTTGACAGATTGTGGAATATAAAAAACAGAGCTGTAGCCGAAGCCAACAGCACACAAGAATCTGAAACTGCTGAAGCTGTGTGCCCTGTTGACCATTCACCTGCAAAGGAAGAACAGAATGTTCCCGATGCCTATGAAGGCGGCTGGTGCGGCAACACTCAGGCAACAATTGTCGTTAAAGGAAAAGAGTATACCTTCATGATGGATGGCTCAATAACCCTCAACGCTCTTTATCTGAATCACAGCTTTAAGGATAAAATCTGTGAGTGTGATGACGGAATTCAGATAAAAACCGAAAAGGGTAATTATACTGTCAATCTTGAAAAGTACTTTATCAGAAGCGATAAGGGTCAGGGACAACTGACAGAAGAACAAGCAAAAGAAATTAAAGAAATAATAGAAAGACAGACCGCAAATTAAAATGCGGTCTTTTGATTATATACAGCTTTTGATAATACCGCAGGCGATTTTTTCTCCGGCATTTCCCGAAGGCTGACTTGTGAAATCATCAGTCCCCGAATGAATAATAACCGTTTTGCCGATGATTTCCCTGACAGAAAATCTGTCTGTAAGAAACACAGACAAAGCATAGCCTCTGTTTCCGAATAAAGGCGGCATATCCCCTGCATGAAACGGATGCACACATCCCTTCGGATTATAATGGGTCAGCGAATTTGCAAACGGGTCATCATTATTCCCGCTACATTCTGAGCCCTCATGTATATGAAAAGCAAAAACAGAGTTATTACACTTACCTTCAAGATATGGTAAGCCTTCAATTTCACTCACAACAACAGCACCGTACCCGGTTTTGTAAAACCGTACGATGCCGTTAATTTCAGGATATTTCTCTCCCCCTTTAATCATTGCTGCGGCATGGGGAGATTTTTCCGTTAAGAAGGATAAGTTCAGAAAACCGCTGCCACAGAATCTGTTCATCATAATAATACCACCTTTCACAATAGCATTATATGACAAATAGCCTTTTTCAGTTAACAACTCTGATTTCACCGCTATGCTTCATCGGATAAACCTTAAGGCGGTTGCTGTCCAGGTCTGCCTTGTGCATATCAACTGCCCTGACAGTACTGTTATAATAGGTAGTGTAATAATAAACTCCGCTGTCTGTGTTGCAGCAGGAGGAATAAACCGTGTATTCATATTTCCCGTCAGGCAGCTTAACTGCGCCCTTTTGCTGACACACTGAATTAAGAACATGAAAAAACTGACTCACACTTTTTATTTCGCTGATTTTCGGCAAAGCCTTCTGCTTTGTGAATACCGCCCTGACAAACCGTGACATTGAAGACAAATCCCCGGGGAGCCCCATTGCACCCATTCCCCTGCTGTAAGCTTTGAGGTCAACAGACGGAAGAAATGTATTTTCCGGCAGACTCTCTGAAAGCGACATATAATTATTGAGGTTAAACATCTGCATTGGAAATTCAGGACTGTTGGTGAGCACACCAACGGGATTTTCATAAATTTTCAGCACACTGTCGCAAGGCTCAACGGTAAGGCTGTCCCGTGAATCTGATATCAGCCAATGAAGGGGTGAAGCCTTGAATTTTTCACTGAAGTTCATTTTTGTTATGGTGGTGTGTCTGAGAAGGCTTTTAACATCACGCACCGTTTCACATTGTGCAAGTATCCACGGTATAAATTCAAAGGAAGCCACATTATCACTGCCCAGAAGCTCCTCGGAATACACGGCTTCAGGAAAATTCAACGCTGCTGCAGAAAGTCCCCTTTCATTTGTACCGTCATAATAAAGAGGAGTTCCGTTTTCCACAATTGCCGTGCCGATAAAGGCATGGTGCTTTTTCATCTCCCCTGCCCTTCTGAAATAAAGCGGAAAATTTCTCGGAGTTATAACCACACTTTCATTAAGTGTATATTCAAGATCAAGATTTCTGCCGAAATAGTGTTCACGCATTTTCATGCTTACTGCCGTACACACAATAAATCACCTCTGTGTTGTTTTTGGCATTTTTTCGGCATTTTAGACGCAAGTGACTTAAACCTCTTGCATTATTCGTTCCGTCATTATATAATCAGTAATAACTTTATTTACAGGAGATACATTATGCATTTATTAAAGGTTGACAAAGAACATTACGTAGGTCAGGCTGACCCCTACATTTTAAAAAGCAATGGCAGATATTATATCTATGTTACAGGTCATGACGGAATTTATGCTTATCAGTCTGACTCCCTTTTTGAAAATTGGGAGTATTATGGTGTTGTTATGACCGTACCTGACCACAATTCCTTCTGGGCACCGAGTGTTATTGAAATCGACGGCAGATTCTATATGTATAATTCAATTGAAATTTATAACGATGAGCCCGATAAGGGCGGCCACCGTGGAGCAATGCATGTTTCCGTTGCCGATAATCCCCTCGGTCCCTTCACCGGCACAAGGCAGATTCTGCATCCCTTTTCAATTGATTCTCACATTGTGCAGAACGAAGCAGGTCTTTTCCTTTTCTATTCATCCAATAAGTTTGAGGGTGAAAGAATAGGCACCTGCATTTATGTGGACAAAATGCTTGATCCGTTCACCCCTGCCGGAAACCCCGTTCTGGTGCTTGAGCCCACACTTGACGAGGATATTTACAGAAGAGACCGCTACAAAAAAGGTCAGCATTGGCACACCATTGAAGGCGCCTTCTATTTCAAGGAGGGAGATTGGCAATATCTTATGTATTCGGGAAACTGCTTTGAGCAGCCAACCTATTACATCGGCTACGCCAGAGCCAGAACAAATGAAACAGATCTGACAAAAATCAAATTTGAAAAATATCCCGACCCCGACACATATCATCCCGTTCTCAGTGCCAATGACTTTGAAGAAGGCACAGGACACCACTCAATGATCAAGCATGACGGTCAGTGGTATGCGGTTTATCATGCAAGGGATTATGAAAACACCGATGGCGCAAACGCCTTTGACGCACGAAATGCAAGAATATGCAAGCTTAATGTCAACGACGGTGTAATTACTGCAGAAAGATATAAAGAGCACATATAAACAAAAGCTTCCGTTCGGGGAACACTTTGCAAGGAATTTGAGTTGGCTGTTTTCTGCCGGAAGATTGCAAAAATGAGCTGTAAAAAACATAAGTTTTTTTACAGCTCATTTTTTGTCATTTCATTTTAATCGAAAAACAGCTTCGCACCTCAATATGCCTTCAGCCTCACACACAAAGCTCTGTTACTTTTTCAAAATATGCATCAATGTTCTCCCACTTTGCTTCAGCAGGGATATCACACCCCGATGAAATCATAAAATTTTCATAAGCAGAACATTCATCAAATAACTTACGGACACTGTTTCTTATATCCTCAGGTGTACCGTTTTTGAAAAGCACCGGGTCAATATTGCCCATAACTATACTGTCTTCAGGCATGGTTGGTATAATATTTTTCAGCTCAACAGCATTACCGAAATGGTAAATATCAGCTTCAAGAGTCCCTATTTCCTTTGTCATATCCTTCACTGCATTTCCGCAGTTATGATAACAGACAATAAAATCTTCATCATTAACCGAATCAAAAATCTCTTTCACAAAGGGCACGGAGAACTCTGCGTTAAGACCCGGTGAAAGCAGACCTGCGGCAGGCTCTGCCAGAATAACACCATCTGCCCCTGCCTTCTTAAAAGCCTTTATATATTCGATAATAAATTCAGTTGCTTTGGAAAGCAGAATTTTTACTTCCTCGGGGCTGTCGTAGCACTCCATCATCAGTTCTGTCATGTCAAAAAGTCTGCCCGCAAGGGAATAAGGTCCGATTACACCACATAAAACAGGTATATCTTTAATTTCTTCTTTTGCAAGTTTTATACCGTTTATACAGATTTCAGCTCTGCCGGAATATACAGACGGAACAGTAATACTTCCGGCATCTGCAATATCGTCGATTATCCCTTTTCTTACCGTAGGAACATCACGGTCATAGAAAACAATTTCCGCACCGAAGGCTTCAGCTTCAACGGATAAGTCCATCATATTAAGCGATGCCCCGATATTACAACGCTCTTTTATCGCCTTCATACCTTCGACCTGTGTTTCTGCACTTTCAAGCAGCTCTCTTACACTTATACCAAGAAGCTGAACAGACGGAAAGGACAGAATTGGTATTGTTTTGGATTTATTATATAATATTTGTTTTGCTTTATCTTTCATTTAATCACCTTATTCAAAAAAGGATAATGCAACATCGGCTGCACTTGCGGCATCGGGAGTGTAGGCATCGGCACCGACTTGCTTTGCAAAGTCTTCACTTACGGGAGCACCACCGATCATTACCTTTACCTTGTCACGAAGTCCCGCCCTCTCAAGGGAATCTATAATGTCCTTATGGTATTCCATTGTGGTTGTGAGAAGAGACGAAAGAGCCACAACCTTTGCACCGCTTGACTCTGCGGCTTCAACAACTTTATCGGCAGAAACATCTGTGCCAAGGTCAATGCACTCGATACCTACACCTTCCAGCATCATCTTCACAAGATTTTTGCCTATATCATGCAAATCGCCCTTAACTGTGCAGATTACCGCCTTGCCTACAGGCTCGACTCCTTCTTTTGTAAGATACGGTTTAAGAATCTCCACACCCGTATTCATAGCACGGGCGGCAATAAGAACCTCAGGAACATACACTTCATCTTTTTTGAATTTTTCACCAATTGCCATCATACCGACAATAAGACCTTCATTCAGGATTTCTTTTGCAGTGTAGCCATCACTTAATGCTGCTTCACAAAGCTCTTTAACATTCTTTCTTCTGCCCATTTGAACAAAGGCGGATATTTCATCTGTTACCGACATTTCCTTTTACCTCATTACCAATATTTGTCAATGCTTTCCCTTATTATCTGAACATACCTTCTGACCTTATCCATATCATTGTTTACGGTATACACATCCCGCTGACAAATTTCAAGCTTACAGCCACGGGCAGTTTTTACGGTTTTTTCAATATGCTTACGGAAAGCATCCTCATCAAGCTTTGCCCCAACGCCCAGATAGTTCGGACTTGGCTTACGGTGATAAATTATGCCCGAATCACGAAGCTGCTCTGCCATGAAATCCTCATTGCACCATGGAGAAATTGAAACCTTTTTAAGATTTGGCAAGGTTTTGATATCATCCCAGAAGGTGTTTACAGGCTCGCAGCAGCCATAATTAAGTCTGCCGAAAACCGAAGCAATTTTATGATAACAAGGGAATATAAACTCACGGAACATTTCCGGTGAAATACCCACCGTTTCCTGACTGTCCATAAAGCCCCAGAGGTCTGTGGTTTTTATCTGCCCTTCTTTTTCTTCTTCCTCATAAAAAGCCATTGAGCCCTGACAAACCCACTCAAAAGCATGATTCTGTAAAAGTACATTTTCACTTTCAAGCTTTTTGAAATATGCGATATAATCCTCTGCTATTCTGTCCATCATTTTTTTGAACTCATCGGGATAATCATACATTGAATAAAGCATATTTTCCATACCCATCATGTGTACAACATGCTGTGTGGGAGTTGAATAAAGTCCGTCGGATACGAGCCTTACGGGAAGAATATCACCGAAAATATCGTTGTAAAGCTCAAGCTTTTTCATTGTGCTTTCCTTGTTGACTCCGAAAACCGACGGTGATTCAATGAGATTGAAATCATCGTAAAGGTCGTCGATAATATGCTCAAAATGATGTCCCAATTCCGTGCCGTCATCTTTTTTCATAACTGTCTGCTTTATGTGATGACCGAACAGGGTGAAATAAATATCATAGGTCTGCTGAAAATATGGCGGTACAACCTTGTCATCATCAAACTGCTCCAGATTGATAAAATTATGTATAAGCTTATACTCAATATCTCTTGCAGCGGCATCCTCACATTCCAGCAAGGGAGTTATTGCCTCATGAGCAAAGGTGCCCACCTCAATGTGAATAGTCGGTCTTTCACCTTTATACATGTTATGCCTTTTCCAAAGCTCAACCCTTTCAAGATTCTTTGGTGAATTTGCAATTTCCAATTGATGAAAAGCAAGGGAGCGAAGTCTTTCTCTGTCTTTGCCGTTCACTCTGTCACATCCTTTGTACCGAATTTATAAATACATATTATCATTTATCCGAAGGGTATGTATTTCAGAATTCTATTATAAAGTTTAGAAATCCGACCATAAAAAATACAGCCTTATTTCAAGATAAGGCTGTACATTATTAAAACTTTGTTTTTCTGAATCTTCCCGGTGAAACACCTTCGCTTTCACTGAAACGGTAAATGAAGTTTGCCTGACTGTTAAACCCCGTTTCATAGGCAATCTGTGTTATTGACATATCGGTTTTGAGCAGATATTCCTTCGCTCTGTTAAGTCTCACGGAAAGAACATAATCATAAGGAGAAAAGCCTGTCTGCTGCCTGAATATCCTTGAAAAATGAGTAGGACTCATATTGGATATTTTAGCAAGACTCTCTACGGTAATTTTTTCGTTCAGATGCTCCCCTATATACTCTTTAACAGCAATTATATTATTTTCCTGCTGAATGTTATCCTTGGCAAAAGCCGATGCAGGAGTGAGAATTTCCAGAAGCATTTTATATATAGTTACGGAAAGCTCCGATTCGGTGAAAGAGCTGTTTCCGTTTATTCCGTCAAGTATTTTACATATCAGTTCCTTTATATATCTGTATTTTCCTGTTTTCACAATGTTGCCGTCAGTGTTTATAATCTCACGGCAGATATCACGACAATTCACGCCGTCAATATGTACCCACAGGAATTCAAGGCTATCCTTTGTGAAATATTCATGAGGTTCATAGCAATCAAGAACAACCGTTTCATTTTTTCTTGCGGTAATAAAATCTCCGTTATGATTTCTGAAGGTGAAGCTTCCGTCAACAACATATAAAACAAGAATACTGTTGTAGCTGTCTCTTTTCAAATGATAATTGCTGTCACAGAAAAAATGACCTGCGCACAAAACATTGTAATAAAGCTTCCTCGCCTTCAGCGACGGGGATGAAAAATATATCTCAGAGTCCCCGAGAACACCCGGCCCGATTTGCTTCACTTTATCACATCCTTACTGATATTTTAATCAGTATAGCAGATAACCGAGTCGCAGGCAAGCTGTTTGTTCCATTTTTTGATTATTTGAGAACATATCAGGTTAATATGATGACGATAGGCTGAAAATGAAAAGGCTGCAATTTTTATTGAGCTGTGTCCACATAAGCAAATTTTCCCCATGGAGGAATAATATTTTTATCTGAGAACAACCACAATACGGGTATGTTATCGGCTTGAGATTCATCCGGAAACTCTGCCTTGCCATCTGTAAAAATGACAATATTGACCGGCGGATTGTTTTGCATATACCTTTTTACATAATCAAACACACAATGAAAATCTGTTCCGCAACCGCCGCACGGCTTTATCTGAAACAGAGCTTCTGCATCAGTAAAACTGACCGGAGGATACACTCTCACATCAAAGAAGCCCAGCATACCAACAAGTCCACCGTTGAACTGTGTTAAAGCATTGCATATTTCACCGTATACATCAGAAAGTACATCGTCATCGATAGAGCCGGAGGTATCTACCATAAATAACACTTCCTTAGGCTTTTCCTCAAGTACATTATAGTCCGGCAGAAAGAAATCAGAATTCTGAAATCTTCTGTCGGGAGGAGTAAAGGAATAATCGCAGACATCTTCCCGGATAAAGCAGTTCAACAGAGTCTTCCATTTGAGATTTCCTGAATTTACCCTCTGCCAGACTCTTTCTGCGAAATCGTTATCAATTCCGTCATATGAGTTTTGCTTCAGGCAGCTGCGTAAACTCATTATTTCATTGGCAACACTTTTGTACCAATCTTCGCCTGAATGAGCTTTATCATTATTTGTAGCCACCTTTTCTTCTTGCTGAAAATGTTCTTTACAAAGAAAGAAACGACTTCCGCCGATCGTTTTCTCTCCACCGGAAAGATCTTCCGTCTCCTCATCATCCGGAGACAAAACAACGATACCATTTTCTCCACGATCTTCCTTCTGATCCCACCAGGTTTCTGAGTCAATCATATAATTTTTCCTGACCCCGGGCTCCATGGTTGCCGGATCAAAGGGAACACAATCAAGAGCCTCCTTCGCCGTCAATGAACGGCCTTCCATTGCCGGAAAAAATGTTTCACTAAAAATTCTTCCGATATGAGGCAGTCTGTCGTAGTTCCAGCCAAGAAGTTCAAGATGTGAATTTGATACAATGTCACAGGCAAGGTGAAATCGATCACCTTCGTAGTATTTTGGTCGATCAATATGACCAAGTGCGATATGCATTAACTGGTGCGAAAGAATAAAGTCCGTTTCCGTATGCCCAAGCTTTTGAAACCAATCCGGATCAAAATAAATACAAGCTCCGTTTGTGGATATTCTTTTCACATCCTTAGTAGCAACATATATCATCTCTTTAAGCGGAGCAGCAAAATCTTCGTTTAATTTAATCAGCCTAAGCCTGGATTCCTGAATTTGTCTTTTAAGGCGCAGCTTTCTTTGTAAAGTCATCTCTGTCCGCTCCTCATTGCCGTCTTAAACACTTCGTTTTTCTTGATGATCGGACGAACTTCGGGAATGTGATAATAGTCATGCATTAACTTTCCTCTGAAGCTCCAAGGAAGTTTGCAAGCGAAATCTACTGAGTTGTCAATCAAAGCCTTGTCAGGATGTTTTCTTGCATAAGCAACCATAGCAGAGCGAAGTGCTATCTGTAATTCCGGAGCCTTTGGAACATCAACTTCTTCACCTGCGAAAATAGCCTCAACGGAAGGCATTGTCCGATAAAGCTCTGTCCATGTTCTGAAGTTACTTGCCGTGTTGTGACCAATACATCCAACAATCATGGGATAAACCTCCTTCAGATTGTCGGTTATTGTGTTAAGAATATTACTGACCATTTCCCATGACCTTGGCGTGGCAAAAGCAAGATTTGTTCCGGAAGAATCAAATCTCATCAATGCCACAGAGTTGAATTCCAAATAACCCACAACAAATTCATGAATACCGCTTTTAACAGCCCAATCATGCCACGAGTCGGAATCACCTTTAATTTCAAAATGACACAAACGGTTGGCAAGAGCTTTCGGCATATTATAGGCAACCGATTTATCGGTCACACGATTTCCTGCAGCAATGACTATGCAGTTATCGGGCAGCTTATGTTCACCGACCATTCTATCCAAAGTAATTTGATATGCTGCAGACTGCACAGAAGGAGGAGCTGCAGAAATCTCATCCAGAAACAGAATATTGATTGTTTTGTCACTGTCATCCATCTGGAAAATCTTCGGCTTCAACCATATTGCAAGCGTTCTGTCTTCGTTTGCGGTGGGAATTCCCCGCAAATCAACAGGATTGAATAACAGCAATCTGACATCTGTGATTACCACATTCTTTTTCGTTTCAGATTCAATTATGTGTGCTATCTCTCTGACACCTTGGGATTTTCCCACTCCCGGAGGTCCCCATAACATGACAGACGGAAATTTCTTAAACTGAGTATTACTTTCCACCAAAGAAATGTATGCTTTTGACAGCATATCAACCATATTATTTACATTGATTGCCAATAATCCCGATTCTGCTTCGTGCATAATTCATCCTCCTATCTTATAACTGCACCGGCAAGGCTTTTCAGATACATCGCTTCTGATTTTTCAGCTTCACGCTTCTTAATCATGTTCTTCATACCAAAGGGTTGATTCCACTTTATATCCTATACTGTGCGATTCATTTCACATTCTTTGCATCTTTACCCTTATTTTACTACAGCGTATGTCCAAAAAAACGGACTATGCAAACACATTCCGTCACTCAGTTGAAATTCGTAGCAGGCGGTGCTTCATGCTGTTGTACCCACCCTTGACGGCAGATCTGAAAATGAAAAAAATCAGAAAAAAATTGCATTTACCTATTGACAAGGTAGGTAAACAGCGTTATAATGCAAGCATAATTTAATAAGGTAAACCGTTGAAGCGGAGATAAAGTCAGATAAGACTATACAGAGAGCCCGTGGTGCTGAAATTCGGGTTAGAAACTGTTTGGCAAATGGGCCGCTGAGGGCGCAGTCAAATGAGAGCTTTCTCAGAGTATTCTGCGACGCTGCAGGCAAGCGTATAAATGCCGGGGATATGTTGGTATCCTGCTAAGCGCATAGGGTCATTCCTATGAATCAAGGTGGCACCACGGATAAGTGTTTTATTCGTCCTTGACAGAGAGTATATTTCTGTCAAGGACGTTTTTGTTTTTTCTATGGCAGAGATTATAAAAGCTATTTTATAAGGGAGGTAAATATTATGTTATTAACAAAACGATGGCGTCAGTCAAATGACGCAAATGCAACAAAATCCCCTACTCAACAAACAACAAAAACATTTTATTTATCAGGAGGCTATTATTATGAAACAGGAAAAAATACCTTATAAAATTTATCTTAACGAAAACGAGATGCCGAAGGCATGGTACAACCTCAGGGCAGACATGAAAAAGAAGCCCGCTCCCCTTCTCAACCCGGGTACCCTTCAGCCCATGAAGGCAGAAGAGCTTGCAGGTGTATTCTGTGAAGAGCTTATCGCACAGGAGCTTGATAACGATACACCCTTCTTTGAAATTCCCGAGGAAATCCGTAATTTCTACAAGATGTACCGACCCTCTCCCCTTGTTCGTGCTTATTGCCTTGAAGAAAAGTTAGGCACTCCCGCAAAGATTTACTACAAGTTTGAGGGCAACAACACAAGTGGCTCACACAAGCTGAATTCTGCAATAGCTCAGGCTTACTATGCTAAAAAGCAGGGGCTCAAAGGTGTAACCACTGAAACGGGTGCAGGTCAATGGGGCACTGCTCTTTCTATGGCTTGTTCCTACTTTGACCTTGATTGCAAGGTGTATATGGTTAAATGCTCTTATGAGCAAAAGCCATTCCGTCGTGAGGTGATGCGTACCTACGGTGCATCGGTAACGCCGTCACCCTCAACGGAAACAGAAGTGGGCAAAAAGATTCTTGCCGAGCACCCTGGTACAACAGGAAGTCTTGGCTGTGCAATTTCCGAAGCAGTTGAAAAGGCTGTTACAAGTGACGGCTACCGTTATGTACTCGGCAGTGTTCTCAATCAGGTGCTTTTGCATCAGTCGGTTATCGGTCTTGAGACAAAGACAGCACTTGATAAGTACGGCATCAAGCCCGACATGATTATCGGCTGTGCAGGCGGTGGCTCAAATCTCGGTGGTCTGATTGCTCCCTTTATGGGTGAAAAGCTTCGTGGCGAAGCTGATTACAGAATTATCGCAGTTGAGCCTGCATCCTGTCCGAGCTTTACAAGAGGTGTGTACGCCTACGATTTCTGCGATACGGGAAAGGTTTGTCCCATGGCAAAGATGTACACCCTCGGTTGTGATTTTATTCCTTCCGCAAACCATGCAGGCGGTCTTCGTTATCATGGCATGAGCTCGACTCTTTCAGAGCTTTATGATCAGGGACTTATGGAAGCTGTGAGCGTAAAGCAGACAGATGTATTTGAAGCAGCAGAATACTTCGCAAGAGTTGAAGGTATACTTCCTGCCCCTGAAAGCTCACACGCTATCCGTGTTGCTATCGACGAAGCACTGAAATGCAAGGAAACGGGTGAAGAAAAGACAATCGTCTTCGGTCTTACAGGTACAGGATATTTTGACATGGTGGCTTACGAAAAATTCCATGACGGTGAAATGAGCGATTACATCCCCACCGATGAGGAGCTTGAAGCTTACCGTACAAAGCTTCCCAAGATTGATTGACAACATAAAAAAGGCATCGCATTGCCCAAGTGTTCTTAAGGACACTTGGGCAGTTTTATTCGCCTAACGGCGAGTGATATTGCTTCGCAGTGATATTCGGCTAACGCCGAGTGTTATTCGCATTGCGAGTTTAGAGGCGAATAAAATATCACTAAAACCGCAGGTTTTAATATCACGATTGCCGTTGGCAATCATATCACTCTTTGCGTAGCAAAGAATATCACGATATAAAATTACTACCCGAAAAAGAGTTTTGTATTTCTCTTCTTCGGGTAGTTTTGTCTTATACTGTCACAAGCAGGGAATTTGTGTGCCAAATTCCGTTTGCATTAAAGCCAACTGTCCTTGGGAAACCTACTCGTTGTGCGGTGCCTTTTTTTAGTTTTATCCGTACATTTTTTCAAGCTCATGCTGAATTTCCTCGGCACGGGCAATCTGCTCATTCAACTTCCATTTACCGATATTGACTCCGTCTTTTATAAACATAGAGCCGCACTGATGAAAGTAGAATTCAATATTTCTCTCTTTTGCTTCAAGGAACAGGTCTCGTACCCATTCCCACATAATCGGTCTTACTTCACTTTTGGGTGACATCTCACCGCCTACATTGACACATTTTATAAGTCCCGTATCGAGATATTTACCGAGGGATATGGGAGCAATAAGCGGTGAACAGAACACCTCACGGTGCTTGAGGGGTGCTTCAAGGAAATGCTTGAGACGGATATCCGCCATTTCCTGATTTTCAATGGAAATGCTCAGATGAAAATGCTCCCAGCCGTCGCCCCAATCATCAGGAACACATTCCTTTATTCTTTCAGGTCGTTTTGTTGTGGTGACGAAGATACAATCCTTTCTTCGCCTGATAAAATCCCAGCAGCCGTCACGCCATTCATCTGCTTCTTCAATAAAAAAGTCGGAGGAAAAGCACAGCTTAACAACGGAATTCGGAGGGCAGTCCTTGTCCTTCAGCTCATAGGTTGTTTTACCCTTGGCGATTACGGTGGTGTCTCTGCCGTAGCGTCTGTCCATTTTATAGACAAAGCAGTTTTTACAGCCGGGGCTTACCTTCTTGCAGCCATGCCAGGGATTCCAGGGTATTGCATTTTCAATATCACAGTTTTGCATAATTTATTATCCTTTCATTTCATCAAGTATGGTTTGTGTTTCGTCAAGTATACAGATAAGCTCGGAAAACTTTTTTTCGCCTAATCTGTTTTCAACATTTTTTAAAAGTTCAGTCTGTTTTGCTTCAGATTCATCGGCAAGGAGCTGTGCCTTTTCGGTAGGTCTGACATAAAAGCTTCGTTTATCAAGCTCAGAGCCTTCTTTATATATGTATCCCTTTTTTTCAAGAACGGCAATGTGTGCCGCAATCATAGGCTTGGATACGCCTAAAAGCTCTGCAATGGAAAGGGGTGTGAAGTCGCCGTCACGCTTTGTGATGATGTTCACAACAGCCATCTCACTCGGTCTTATGGGCAAGTCCTTTTTCAGTTCCATATAATCTCTTGAAAATTTAGAAAACACCATGTTGGCATTCATATACTTATCCACCAAACCGCCTCCTTATAATTTAACTGTTTCGGTTCTTTGATTTGTAAACCACTGAGCCTCAAAGCCGGTAAACTTCAAAATGCAGTAATCGGGGTCGGTCACACCTTTTCTGTAAAAACGGTTAAAGAAAGGCTTCCAGAAGCGTTGTTTCGTAGGTTGGTCGGTAAGAACTGCCATATTACCTTTGATTTCTACGCCCGAAAAGCTTCTGCCTTTTTCATAAAAGTACACACAAGCCTTGGAATTTTTACGATAGTGTGCAACCTTTCTTGATGAGGTATAGGTTGCAAAATAAATGTCGTTTCCGTCAATTAGTACGGGCTGAATAAGTGCTCTTGTGGCAGGATAGCCGTCCTCGCCGACAGAAGAAATAATTGAAGTTTTCTGTCTTGCAATAAATTCGTAAATACCCTCTTTTGTCATTTTTGTATTCTCCTTACTCTGCTGTATATTTCTGTTCTGAAGTCCCGAAGCAAGTGCCTGGTCTATCTGTGTTTTGTAGTTCTTGATGTGATAGGTTTTGCCGTCCTTCACAAAGTAGTTTCCCGTCTGTCCGAAGATAAATTCCACATTATATCTGATACATTGGTCATATATCTGCTTTACCCATTCATAATGAAGTGGTCTCTTACCCTCGTAATTTTCACCGCCTGCAAGGACTGTTTCAATCTGTCCCGTTTGCAGATACCGGTCAAGATCAATTTCACCGATAAAAGGCTTCAGGCTTACCCATTTATGCTTTGCAGGAACACTCAGTAAAATCGGTATGCGCTCATCAGCACGTTTCTGATTTTCGCAGGACACCGCAATGTACACATTATCCCAACCGTCGCCCCAATCTTTCGGCAGACAGTCTTTTATGCGGTGTGCTCTTTTGGTAAGAAGTGAAAACGTAACATCAGGACGCTGTCGTATCACATCCCATGCCTCATCACGCCACTCGTCGGCTTCCTCAAGGAAGAAATCGCTTGACATACACACACGGACAAACTCGCCGGTTTTTATCTTATAATTCCCTTGGCGATCTTTTTTCAGCGGCAAATTGGCATCTGTCTTGTTTTTATGAATTTCACCGCCGTCACGGTCTCTTACCTTATCAAGATAGAACATATAGCAGTTTTTACAGCCCTCTGAAACCTTGCGGCAACCGTGCCAAGGATTCCATGAACGGTCATTTCTGTTCATTGTTTCCTCCGATTTGTATAAAGGATGATTCAATTAAGTTAATCTGACTTAACTATTATAGTTCATTCACATTAACTTGTCAATGGAGTTTAATAAATTAACAGAAAAGACGGCAGAAAGCTGCCGTCTTAAAAAAGTTATTTAACAGATAATATGCTTTCAATTGTCTTGATTTCGTCTTCGTTCAGAGGAGACTTTTCAAAGGCACGGACATTTTCTTCCACTTGTTCGGGTCTGCTTGCTCCGATGAGTGCACTTGTAACAACATCGTTGCGAAGAGTCCAGAGAAGTACCAATTGTGCAACGGTCTGTCCTCTTTTTTCAGCAAGAGCATTGAGCTTGCGGACAATATTCAACTTTTCCTCTGTAATGTCACTCACTTTCAAATGTCTCGGGTCATGTACTGCACGGGAATCCTCGGGTATCCCGCCAAGATAACGGTTTGTAAGTACGCCGTTTGCAAGGGGTGCAAAGGCAATACAGCCCACGCCCTCCTGCTGCAATACATCAGTAAGCCCATTTTCAATCCACCGGTTAAGCATAGAATAATGAGGCTGATGAATGAGCATAGGCGTACCCATTTTACGAAGAGTATCAATGGCAACCTTTGCCTCGTCAGCATTATAATTTGAAATGCCCACATAAAGTGCTTTGCCGCTTCTGACAATCTGATCAAGAGCACCCATGGTTTCTTCAATAGGCGTATCGGGATCGGGGCGGTGATGATAGAAAATATCTACATAATCAAGATTCATTCTTTTAAGGGATTGGTCAATACTTGCCATCAAATATTTTCGGCTTCCGTGGTCGCCGTAAGGACCCTGCCACATATCAAAGCCTGCTTTGGTTGAGATTATAAGCTCATCACGGTGTGTATGCCAATCATTAAGGAAGTGCTTGCCGAAGTTTTTCTCCGCTTCTCCGTATGGCGGTCCGTAATTATTTGCAAGGTCGAAATGAGTGATACCCAGATCAAAAGCCTTGCGAAGAATACCTTGCTGTGTTTCAAAGGGTGTAATATTACCGAAGTTGTGCCAGAGTCCGAGAGATACGGCAGGAAGCAGAAGTCCGCTTTTTCCGCAACGGCGGTACGGCATTTTTTCATAGCGATCAGATGCAGGTGTGTAATTCATATTTTCCTCCTCATGTCATTATAACGGGTACGATTTCATCACCGTCAAATTTAAGTTTATCAATGCATAAAAATCTGTGTCCCGGCTCACTGTCACCGATAATGCGTCTGTGATATACAATAAGCCACTCATCTGTGCCTTGGATGTTTATATATCCGTGATGTCCCGGACCGTTTGCGATAACGGAAGATTCAAGAATCACTTTGCCCTCAGGATTTATCTCAATGGGATTGATGCTTTTGCTCGTACAAATATGATATGTTCCGTTTGTCCAATTGCCCTCAGACCACATAAAATGATAAATGCCGTTCCTTTTAAGCATACACGGTCCTTCCGTATAATTATCGGGTGTTATTTCTTTAAAAAGGCAGCCGTCATTGAAAGGAACAAAGCCATTCATTTCATCATTCATCACAGCAACATTACAGTGATGCCAACCGCCGTAATAAAGGTAAACAGTACCGTCGTCATCTTTAAAAAGATGGGCATCAATAGGCTGTGCGGAATTGATAAAGCGATCAACAAGAGGTCTACCAAGATAACTGACAAAAGGCCCCGAGGGAGAATCTGAAACGGCAATTTCAAGTCCGCCGATTTCACCGTCGGATTGTATATCGTTACTTGCAAAAATCAGATAATACTTTCCGTTCTTTTCAATAATCGTCGGTGCCCATACTGCTCTGTGAATATACGGAAAGCCACTCATATCTATAATGTTTTCATGCTTTTTCCAATGTAACAGATCGTCTGAAGAAAAAGCATCAATATTCATCTGATCGGTGTATTCAGTGAAAGACTTTGTGACATAAATATAGTATCTGCCCTCATAAAATCTTGCTTCAGGGTCAGCATAAAAGCCTTGGACTATCGGGTTCATAATAAGCCTTCTTTTTATAAATTTCAATTTTTATCATACACCTAAGGATATGGTTTTTCAATATTTTGCAGTAAAGTTTTGCAATTTTTAATCCAATGTGCGGATTTGGAGGAATAAAAAGAGACTGGTTTCAGCCCTTTTGCGATATCTGTATTCCTTGACAGATCAAGAACGGCATCTTCGTTTGAAAAAACAGAATATTGGATTTCCTTTTCGCACACAATGTGGACAAGGTCATGGATCATTCTGTTGTTAATAGCCGTGCGTATTCCGTCACTCCAGGTAGGAATACAACCAATGGTCTTGATATCAAAAGCCACCGATAGTATAGAGCTTAGTACGTTCGAGCCAATTATCATCGACAGTTGTTATATCCGCATAACATTCGTTCATAAGAACACCGATTGCTTTCTCCGTTGTTCTTTCGTCAAGGCCGGTTGCATCATCAGTTTTCACAAATCTTTTTCTGTTTTCCGGACTCCAGCCGAAATCCATATCATCGAGAATAACATATGAATCAACCTTGTTTTTTGCAAGCCACATGAGAATTTCATAGTCCCTGTCCTCACCGAAGTTTTCGGTTTTAGCATATATTTTCAGTCCGTGCTTTTTGAAGATTTCGTTCAGTTTTTCGCCTTCTTCCTGAAGCTGAATTTTGCCCTCATTCCAATACATACGCCAGGTTGAAGTCAGCACGATTACAGCATTATCGGTTGTATCTACTATGTATCTGAGAAGTTCAAGTTTACTCTCATCAATAGGGTTTTCATAATAATCATCAACACTTTCACGGTATTTGTGGTCGTTGATCACCCCGTCAATATCAAGAAATATTACTTTCATATATTTTCACCCCTTCAAATTTTCTTTTTATTTTTTAAGAATAGTTAAATAAAGATATTGCATTATTCTGTTTTTGTACGAACCTGAAGGTCCCTCAACTCTCTATAGACTATCTGTCGTGTCTGTGTTTCGATATTACCCATGCTCTGCACCCACTCCATCTGATTCTCTTCTTTCAGATTTTCAGTCACATCCTCTGCCACTTTTATCTGCTATATCAAAAGTTCGTACATTTCATTTGCTTGTTTCTCGACTTCGGCACAGCACTGATGCAACTTAACTTTAATAATAAGCGAATTAAATTATACTGGTTTAAACTTTTCAAGATGAGTCTTATGCATCATTCCAAATTTACCGAGAGTGATATTAGTTTCTTCGGGTGATAGCGCAACATACGGCAGATAATAGTCGCCATGAAGAGTATTGCTGATACCATTCTGCTCATTTGTATAATGCTTCTTAAGACCCTCCTTGTTTTGATAGTTTCATTCTAACTGACAACAAGAAAATAATCCAATATGCCGATTTGTAGGAATAAAAAGAGACTGGTTTCAGAAAGAAAATTCCGTTAACAGTCTCTAGTATTTTTGGTTATAACCTTACATCAAAAATTTAAAGAACAAATTTCTCTGCACATTTTTTGCATCGATTGTAGTAAGTTTGATGTAAGATGTAATTTTTTGGTGTTTTACACCCCTCAAAACCTCAATAAAATGGGGGTTATTGAGACTTTTACTTATCGAGGCTCTTCATCGTGGGGAAAAGTTTTCCCAACAATTCGTACATCGTCATATTCATTCAAATCCTTTGTTTTGCTTACTTTCCCGAACTTCATACTCATTCATATTACATCAGGAAAAAAGCAAAATTGTTGTCAATCTGCTGTCCTCGCAGAATTTTTGTTGTCAGGACTCACACCGAGAACCCTTCTCAAAAGATGTCCAACTTCGATAAGTTGTTAAATGATTCCTGCTTCTTCTGATCCGTAGCTTCAGCATAGATATCCATCGTCGTTTCAATGTTGCGATGTCCCATGATATCTTGGATCACTTTTAGATTTGTTTCGTGCTCACAGAGTCTGGTACAAAAAGTGTGTCTTAGATGGTGACAAGAAAAATCCGGAAGAATGACCGGCTCACGACGCTCTCTTTTTGCTTTCACAACCTCATCTGAGTTGTGGCTGCAAACAATGCGTTTTATGGTTCGATTTACGGACTGCGGGGTCTGGATTCCACCATAGCGGTTGATGAATATAAATCCCTTCATACCATCAAGTTCTGTATCGAATGTTCCAGACTCATCTTGTTCCTCGCGCACCATTTGAAATGCATCATAGACAACATCAAGCATCGGAATCGTGCGGATACCTGCTTCCGTTTTTGGCTTTGAAATCTGCAAGGTGGATGTTCGGGAATTTCCTACCGGGTAGTAGACAACGCTATGGTTTATGCTGATCTTGCGATTATCAAAATCAAGGTCGTCCCATGTCAATCCTAATACCTCGCCGATTCTGCCACCGGTACCGAGCAATACTGTAAATAGTGGCCACCAATGGTAATACACCGGATGGTTAGCAATATAATCCATAAAGGATCTCTGCTGCGGCTTTGTAAGAGCGTGCCGCACACCTCTTGCCTTGTCACTCTCTTTGCTGACTTCCTTCATCACGCCATCCGACGGGTTCTTTCTGATAACTTCATCCCGGACCGCCAGCTGAAAGGTTGGATGCAGCAAAGTGTGTACCGAATCCAATGTACCCAATGACAAATCATCTACATTAAGCAGATGGAGATAGAATTGAAGCACATCCGAATATTTTACCTCAGCAATTTTCTTCTTGCCAAAAGTGTCTCTGACAAAGCGATCATAGATATAGATGTAATTACTACGGGTAGTCTCCCTTAACTTGCATTTGGTAGACATATATCTATCAAATGTGTCGTTTATGGTTGCTTTTCCCGCAACGTATATATCCAGCCCATCCAACTGATCCTTCATCAGCTGCTTTTCTTTTTCTCTAAGTGTCGTCAGATCTTGTGCATATATAAACTTACGCCTTCCTAATGGGTCGGTGTAGGTATACATATATCGCTTGTCTGACGCTCTCTGTACCTCTCCCTTTCTAAGCGCTCTACCACGCTCGTCTTTTCGTGCCTTTGCCATACTGATTACCTCCTTCAATATATATTGAAAAGGGGCTCACAGCACTTACTTCTTTTTGGACAAATACTCTTCCAAACTTCGCAAGGCAACTTCTGTCATTGACATATTATGTTTGATGGCATACTCATTTAACTTCTTATGGGTTTCATCCGACATACGGATTGTTATGGTTGCTCTTTTTGCATTATCCTTCTTCGGTCGTCCCATTCGTGTCATATGCTACCTCCAAACACTGTGTATATTATACTTATTGTAAGACAGAAAGTCAATACCTCGTGTGCTCTTCGTCCCCATATTATTCGGAAATTCATATTACTAACCCTTCAACATTCACGGAATGTCTCAAGAAACTTCTCGAAAATCTCGCAGTTGACCAGTGCTATTCCGTCAATTTTATAAACCGCCTTGGCTTCTTTTGCCAGTGCCTGAAACTTTGTCAATCCAAGACTGTACTTTTCGGCTCCTTCTTTATACCTGACAAATTTCTTTGCATATTGTTTTGTCTTCTCTGCATCTTTTCGTTGATATCCCATTATTCGGTTCCTCCTTTATCTTAAAAATCAGCGAACATCGCTAACGATATTAATTTCTTCCTTATATAAATATATGTCCTTACACTCTGCCTGCAGCGAACAGGTCCATAGGAATTTCACCTTCCCGCCTTCATTATGGCCGGACCGCGAGTTACGGAAGTCTCATTATCCCCGGATGAATCATCGCGTTATGTAGGAGCCACCTACATATCAGTGCTCATGGACCTGCGTGCCAGGCAGTTGGATAGCCGCTTCGCATTCCGGGACCGTAGAGGTAAAGACTATTCAATTGTCAAGGTGCGATAAAACATAGGGATGCTTTCATAAGGTAAAAACACAAAAAAATCTCAAAATATAATCACTTCCCGAAAAAATTTATAAAAAAAGCTCCGGATGTGCAGTCCGGAGCCTTGTCGTTATATTATGAACTTGTTGATATTGAGAGCCAGATGCATCAGAAGATACTGCTTCAGATCGTCATCATGCTTACCGTTTATAAAACAATGCTTGTCTATCAGAGGATCATAAATGGTAATCAATTTCTCAAAGTCATTATGATTGCCTGCAATAGCGCCTTGTAATATAATCTGAAATTCGGTTTTATCCATCGATATCACCACCCTCCACGATTGTCTTGCGTAAATACTTCAAGCCCTTTTGCTTCTGGTTTGAAACATATTGCGCTGAACAATTCAGTATTTTGGCGATATCCCGTGGCTTCATTTCATCCACGAAAAGCAACTTAAGTATCTGTTGCCTCATCAGCGGCAGCTCTGAAAACGCTTTTGCAAGGCGCTCTTCTGTAAACCCAAAAGGGTCATCAGAAAATAGCGTCTGCATATAGGCGTCCTCAGTTGCCGGCAACTGATCCTCGTCAAGCGAATCCAACGATTCGTGAGGTTCTTCACATTCTCGCTCTAAGTAATTGAGCTTAGCACGTTTTAACAACGTATCGAGCCACGCAGTAAACCTTGCGCGGAGCTCATCTCGATCAGCGTTTTGTCGGTAGTCCAAACATATGCCTCCTTTGGGGCATACCACCGAGCAAAACTATATTTACAACATGCCACAGTGGCATGCCGTGAAATTATATTCTGTGTTCGTACAGTTGGGTCCACAGCAATCAGAACATTGGAATCACCTCCTTCCCGTAAGACAAACAAAAAGCGACCTAACCATAAATAAATATGGCAAGGCCGCTTGATCTGGCGTGCATATAAAACCGGCGGACAAATGCCGGTTTCTTTTAATCTACATCTGTTATTATTTTTTCTCTTGTTAGCTAATTCTCCACATCATATGCTTCTCCGATTTACTTCTTTGCAAAACGTTCCATGGCATCCAAGTAACTACCGAAACTTTCACACACAAGAATGCGTTGAGAAACATCATATTTATCAATTCTCTCAGCAATTTCTCGCAGATAAATAATTTCCGGGTTATTGTAGTATGTACCTAAAAGCTGATCTACTGTAACTCCCAGCTTATTTGCAACGATAATAACCATCTCCAGACTTGGCTTTCCAAGGCCCATCTCAATGTGAGCTATATGGCTGACACTACAATTGCAACGTTCTGCAAGTTTAGCCTGGCTAATACCACATAAACGACGGTATTTCTGAATGTTTTTACCTAAAGCTCTGTAATCCACTGTTTCATCTTCTCCTTATATAAATATTTTAACGGAACTATCGATGAAACTAAAGAAAGCATATGTGCAAGTCCTATCACGAATTGTGCAGGTATAAATGAGAAATAGTAATGATTTCATTCTCTAATAAAAACAGAAAAGTCTACTATCGGTGATAGCAGACTCATCTGTATTTCACCCGAACAAATCAAGGTTATCCAGCATTGTTGCAACGTCTTGTTCGAGTGCCTCCGGAACCTGCTCAGATTTCGGGGTGGCAGTTCCCGAAATCTGGAGCATAGCCATCTTCTCTTCAACTATAGTCCGTATGATTTGCTCCATCTTGGCTTGATTCAAGTTGGAGCCAACCTTCACTTCTATTTTACAGCAAGGGGACTGAAGCTCAGGATGAGAAGCCAGATACTCATTTAGTGCTGCAATAATGACTGCACTTTTCTTATTGCCCAGGCGTTCTAATAATTCACCGGCTCTGTACTCTTCATCGGTCTCCGAGCCGAACTGCAGTGTATATCTGTATTTACCGTCCTTCTTCACAGCGCATCCCACCACCCTTATGCATTAGGGCGGAGCATCTGCGTTCTGCCGAGCATTTCATAGCCCACGGCATTGGCATTCGGGGAGTCCACGAAGCTTCCTCTCATAACCATAGGCGAATCCTCAAGGAACGGACGAAGCAAAATGCTACCACCTCCGACAAAAATCGCCGGATTGGATCTGAGGTCAACCTGCAGCTCACGAAGCTGATTTAGAATGTTGCTGGCGTGTTGCTTGGTTGCACTCGTGATAGTTTCTACTACATCAGCAGGCAATCCGATATTTCTTCCACAGAGCACATCACTGATATGCTCATCGTCGAGCAGCATGTCGTGATAGGAGTTGACTTTACGAATAATTTCGTTATTCATCGTGATTACACCGGATTCTAAGCTTCTGCAGAACTGAAAGTCGAGCTTGCCGTTCTTAAGCAACAGAACATCGGTGGTATAACCGCCGATATCCACGATGAAGATTCGGGGTGTATTAACAATCAGGCTGCTCTGCGGAACGACCGCTGCATATGCCTGCGGGAAAACCATAACCTTATCAATTATAATACTGTACGATCTGTCTTTATAGATGAAATTGATGGGACCATCCTTTTTGAAGTAACCGGCGAATTTATTCTTCAGAACGCCGTAGTGCTCAGGCGGAAGTCCAACCGCCAACTGAATCTGCTCAAAAGGCATATTCCTACCGGCAGTTTCCAGTTCTTTTGCGATAGCGATGAGAGTCAGAATGAAATATCTCTCATCATTGGTCTTATCCTTCATATAACTCAGACGCTTTCCGCTTAGCGTCCAGAACTTACCGCCGTATTCCAGAATTTCGTCGGTCATAGGTGGTTTTACTGTATGCTCGGAGAGTCCGGCAACGAAGGAATGATTTACTGTCTTGATGGCAAAGTTGCCATGATCAATTGCGATTAACATTGTGTATACCTCCAGGTTTTTATTTGTACATCTTCATTACACGATTCATTATGCGTATTTACAACAAGAATGCTCATAAACCGTAAAAAAGCGCACAGAAAAAGGGCGAAGCAAAATTTGCCCCGCCCAATTCCTTTACTGTTACTGTGGACGCTTTCTTTGGAAGCAGCACTCCCAAATATAGTCGTCAAGTCCTTTGTAATTTGGATCCCACAAATAGGTTCCATATCGAAATCCCATGTTACCCAACAGTGCAAGCAGACTGTTATATCCATTCTGCACATGATGATTAACTGCAAAATCCATATCAAAGGCAGTTTTGATCTCTACCAAGCCTTCACGACGAAGCTCATTTAACATAAGCTCCAACTGGGTAAGAGTGTTTACACCGGGAACAGCAAGAACGGTCATACCGGTAAGTGCATTGATGATGTCCGCCTTCATTGGTCCTTCGGTCAGCACCAAAGTCGGTCTGACAGGACCAACAAGATGCGTCCATCCTTCTGCACAGCACCCGTCTTCCTGATCTGTACTGGATATCCAGCGAAACTTTCTCTTTGTGACATTGTCGCGTCGGACCTGTAGGCCCTGTATTCTGCCAAGGTGGTCACGAACCGGTATCAGAATACCGCGCTTCTCGTGTATGAAACACCAAGATCCGCTTGTATCCCGATAAAATCCCGGCACACCTGCAAGGTAGTGTCCTTCAGAGCGAAGTTGTTTCGCCAAGGCACTCATACCGATAACCGGAGTTGTTTTATAACCCAGTCGCTCGATATCAGCCTCGGTAAGTCCACGTGTTAGCAGGTTTTCTCTGTGATCTGCAGCAAGGGACAGCTTAGAGAGCAATGCGCTGTAAGTAGCGTGCCGCGAATCAATGTCAGTAAGCGGACACTCGGGCTTGACCTCAGGTTTCACCACGGTCTTTTTTCGTGGCTTGATATCCTCAGGTACACCGAGCTGTTCTATAATCGCTTTTCGTGCTTTATCTCGCGATACGCCAGTGTAGAGGGTGTACAAATCAAATATACCCCCGGATATTCCACATCGCGGGCATCTGAAAACATCTTTCTTGAGATTGATGTTGAGGTGCTTCTTGCGAGGACTATCATCGCAGCACGGGCATTGCACATTGTATGAGCTTCTGCCCGAAGGTGGCATCTCTATGCCGAGTAGTGGAATTACATCCCACATGTGAAATATCTCCATACAGCCTCCTTTCCGGGGACGACATCGTTGCCGTCCCCAAATATATGGTGATTACTCACGCGCTGGCTTGCTGTAAGGCATATTCACAAATCAGCTTAGCCGCAGCCTTGATCTCCTCGGATCCAGTAAACTTATCTGCGACCCATTTGATCGCTTTGGGATCCTCTCGCAGAACATCTCCGAGAGTTTTTCCGTTGTGTTTGGCAATCGGACACGGAACCGCCATAGCATTAGCCAGGCGTTCCTCGAAGGTAAGTTCCTTCTTAGGTATCTCAATTACCGTGTATTCTTCCTCGGCAACCACTGCACCGGAATTATCGCCGGTAACACCTGTCTCGGTATTCGGTGCGCCCGTCAGACCGAGTTCGTCCGGTGCGACCTGTTCAAAATCTTCACCAGCCATTGCAAACTGAAGACCGAACCCGGCATTTCTGAGAGCAATGCCAACAGCCGCTGTCTGCGCCCACTCACGGGGAGACACAGACGGCTTATCCTCACAAATACCACGGGAAGCTGTTGCCTCGGCGAGATAACAGTCCGCAGGGTCATTGTACTTCGGGTAAACCTTTGCTGTTGCCACAAAGCAATCTTTTGCCGGTGTGACCTGTACAGCGATTTTTCCTTCCGGATATTTCAGGCGGAACCACGCCATCTGAATCATAACGGGCAGACGTTTGCGAGTCTCCTGACTATTCAGATCGGTGAAATCCACCGCAAACGGTGCCGGGTCAAATCCCTCCACCTTGTTAATGTTTTCGATAATAGCCATCATAGCAGCCTTATCATTCAAGTTATTCTGACTCATATCTGAGACCTCCTTATACGTTGATGTATGTGTTACGGTACTGCATCCATACAGAGAGCACCGTCAAGATATAATTCCCGATTGTAGACCTGTACTGATCCTGGGAGGTAGGGCTGAAACTGGAAAAACGCTTTCTGCCGTCCTGCACGACCTTTTCAAAGGATGCTGCGGCTGTCTCGCGTTTCTTGATACCTTCCGTATCCGTCTTAGGACCAAACTTTCTCTCGGTCAGCACAAACTTTACATAGGCATCGACCAGTTGATAATGGTAGCCCATTACCTTGGTATCCATCGTAATCGGTGCCGACTTACTGAGAGACTCGAATGTCTCAAGCACACAGATGCGGTAATTTACTTCCTGCATCTTCAGGTTGTCCTCCAGGGGCAGGCTGTTCGCTGCAATCTGAGAACGGTAGTTGTTTTGCAGATTTCTGTAGTTATCTAAGATAGTTGCCATGATGATTACTCCTCTCCGTCTTTAATGGCGAAATCACGAACGATTTCGTGTTTCTCAGCGTTGACAATCGCACCAAATGCTCGGTCAAAATCGACCTTCTTTACATAGACGATATCTTCATCGCTGTATACCAACTTGACGCGGTCTCCATCAATGCTCCAGTCTGCCAAATAAATTCTGTTGTTACCCATAATTATTCTCCTTTCGGTTATGCGAGTTCCTGCAGGCGATGTGCCAGGCAGGTACCTCTTTTTTCGGTATCTGTTTTCTTTATTGCAATGCATAAGGCTCTGCGTTCGCCAACGATAATGACCTTTTCCTTGCCACGGGTGATCGCCGTATAAACAAGCGGTCTCGTCAGCATAATGTGATGAGCGCACTGCAGATTGATAATAACGGATCTGTACTCAGACCCTTGTGATTTGTGGATGGTCGATGCATATCCAAGGTCAATCATATCGAGTTCGCTTGAGTCGTACTCTTTGGTACGACCGTCCCCGAAATCAATACAAATTGTGGATTCATCTCCGAACTTATAGATGCTGCGGATATATCCAATATCTCCGTTATTGACATCCTCATAGTTCTTGATTTGCATGACCTTATCTCCGGTTCTGAACTTCCTCTTACCGCAGGTTACTTCCTGTTTGCCTGCCTCGGGTGGATTGACCATCTCACGAAGAAGCTCGTTTAATGCATTTACACCGGTCTCTGTCTTCTGACGGTACGGACTTAAAAGTGCCACGTTATCAACCCCGTACTTTGCAACTTCCTGCATATACAGTTCTGCAATTCGGTTGGCTGAGTCTGACAGGTTGGCTGAGTCAACAAATCGGAAGTCACTTCCATACTCAAGACTCAGATTACCGTGCCTGATCAGCTTGGCATTCACTGCTATCCGGCTACCATCGGTTTGACGGAACACCCTGTCCAGTCTGACAACCGGGATACGGGCACTTGCGATCATCTCGCTGAGCACAGCACCGGGTCCGACAGACGGAAGCTGGTCCGAGTCACCAATAAGAACGATTTGTGCATTTGATTTCACTGCCTCAAGAAGTCTTCCGGCAAGATAAATGTCCATCATTGACACCTCATCCACAAGGATGATATCGGCTTCCAAAGCAACCGACTCTCCGTAATCACCATCTTCTCCAGCCATAAGTCCCAACGCTTTATGAATCGTTGATGCTTCGAGTCCTGTTGATTGCTCCATCCTTCGAGCAGCACGCCCGGTAGGAGCACACAAACAGATCTCTTTGCGCGGATTATAACGACGGTAAATATCAAGGATTGCACGAAGAATCATGCTTTTTCCGGTACCGGGACCACCCGTAATCACGGATAAGCCCTGTGTCAACGCCATCTTCACAGCCTCACGCTGCTCAGGTGCAAGTTTCAACTTCAGACGAAGCTCTTCCGCATCCAAGTCAGCTTCCAAATCACCATATGAATGGCTCCTGGCACTGCGCATCTGCCGGGATAACAGTTCAGCCAGATTGCTTTCAGCATAGGCTGTCTTACTGCGATAAACATTCCCTTGGTAAGAAATCAGTTTTCCGCTATAAATGAGTCTGGCAGCACGGTTGGCTACCATATCCTCAGTGAGCTGCGGCGTGTCGAGAATTTTCAAGCAAGCCTTGACGAATGCGTGCTTTTCCATACAAAGATTACCTTTGCCCTCAGAATCGGTAAGCGTATAGAGGATGCCTTCATCCACGCGTTCGGTTGAAAGCTGGTCAAATCCCATGCTCATTGCAATTTTGTCGGCGGTCTTAAAACCAATGCCGGCAATCTCGCACAACT
>JAFUQS010000107.1 GCA_017472225.1 Clostridia bacterium
CAGGCTTCATCCCACGGGAAATCCTTCGGTGAGCCGGTATTGTGCTGAGAATGTGTGTAGCTTCCCGTATAACCCTGAGTGATATTCATAACCTTGCAGGGATATGTAAGATAGTTTTTCATGATATCATCCTTTCTGTTTTTTCATCATACTAAAAAACAGTGAGGATTTTCTCCCCACTGTTCAAATTATTATTCAGTATCATCTTCTGCTTTTCTTCGCCACCGTCTTGTCATGGCAAAAACTTCACCTGTCTTCCAAAGCCCGGTGGCAGCAATCATCTGCTCAATCTCCTTGCGTTCAACAGAGCTTGTGGACTCTCTGTATGCTTTACCCCATTTACTTGACACTGAACGTTTGATACTCTCCTCTTCAGCACCATGGCTTATCAGGTCCTCTATCTCTGATTTTATGAGTACTGTATCTCTTTTTTCAATTGCATCATGTAAAAAAGTATATGAAACTTTCACATCGGCATCATCTTTTGAAGCTGAAAGTCCTTCCATGCCCTCAAGAGTGAAATAAGCAGCATTTTCATCTTCAGTAGCTTCCATTTCAGCCTTTGGAGTATTCCAATCACGAAGCTTGTAATATGCATCGTTTTCACTATATCCCAGCTTGCCGAGAAGCTCCGTCGCCTCTGCCTCAGTGATATCACCCTCAAGATATCTGTCTTTGATTTGCCCGGTGAGAGTAGATTTAACAGTCGAACCGTCTTTGTACCGAGAAGCGTATTCAGCATAAAGGCTTGTGTTTTCATTGACGAAGGCATCATAAAGAAGTTCGCCCTTTTTATCACTTATAATGTTGAAATTTTTAAGTATAGGGAACATCTCATCTCTTATGGAAGCGAGAATTCCACCACTCGTTGTCTGCGGTCCGTTTGAAAAGCTTTTTGCTGTGTTTACAAATGCCTTACCATCCCTGATAAGGTTTTCGAATGGCACTCCGAAAGCATCGAGACCGCTTCCCGCAAGTCCTAAAGTCTTTTCTAAGCCGGACATATTATTATTTCCTAAATCCTTAAATGCATCAATCACATTTGCAAATACAGACATATCACTTCTTTCAACATCGTATCCCTGCATAAGAGAAATAATATCTTTTACAAAAGGCACCAATGTCAGCGGATTCAGACTATCAAAGAAATTTCCGACAACCTCTCCTATGTATTTTTCAATCAGCGACTTATCCTCATCGTCGTCTCGAGAAGCATAGATTATTGACACAAGAATACTGTTGAAAATCTGTGCGCCCACAATTGCAGAGACTTTTCTGATCGCCTTTTTTCTATTGCCTTTCTTCCAATCCCTAACAGCACTACCGTACATATTCCACTGTGTTGTCGGCTCGGCCATAAATGCCGTCTGCATCTTCATCAGTGTGCTCTGACTTCTCATAGCTCCACTTCGTGAAAGAACACTGTCGTAAACCTGAGTTTTGTTTATGACCTCTGTGAATCTCTTGCCTGTAGCTTCAAGAAGAATTTCACCTGTAAATCCTTTTTCATGCTGAACTTCCTTCTTGCAGGCAAGCCATATGTGCGCCCAGGTAATACGGTCAGCAAAGGCAGGGCCCCAGGATATAACATCATCACGGAACTGACTGTCCTTGAAGAAGGCAACAAGCTTATCCTTTCCCTTGTATTCTCTCTTAAGCATCCAGTCTGTCATGCTCTGACCACCAACGGTATCAAAACCGCCGATTTCCTTAAGCAAGGCAATTGGTGCATACTGCTTTGCTTCTTCATATGCCGCTTTTCTCTGCTTGAAAGTAGTCGCAACAAAATACTTGGTATCAACCTCGCTGAAAGCTCTTACAATTGCCGAAGGCTGCTGAATCATAACTGAGGCAGAACCCATAACTGCAGCCTTTTTAAATTTCGAAATCCATTCACTACCGATTTCACGGCTGTCACTCATAACACCGCCATTGATGTCCCTCAGCAGGTCATTCACATATTTTGCGTACTCCTTACCCCAAGCGGTTTCAAATGCCGCTTTGACGTTCTGTTGAGAATCATTGCTGTCTGCATCGACATTTTTTTGATAATTCCATACCCTTGAGAAGTTGTCAAGGGGCATCACCATTGAGTTATACATACTCATTCTTTCAATGTGCTTCACAACAACCTGAGTGATATCATCCACCACAAGAGGATTGTTTGCTCCCCACTGTGTCTCCTTGGTAAATTCCTCACTTTTAAGAAGCTTTGTGCCCTCATCACCCATGCCTTTGTAAAGGTAATTGCCTGCGGAGTTGAAAGGAATATAGTATTTTTCATTGAATTTATTGATGCCGTAAAGCTGCATTGAAATTTCATTACCCCAAGAAGCAACATCATTTGACAGAAATGCAACAAGCTCATCGGCATAAGCCTTCTGCTCTTTTGTGAGCCATGCATCAATTTTCACCATATCCTCAATGCGTATACGGTGAGCAGTGCCGTCTTCATAAACCGTCTGAAGCACCTTGGGAAGCTTATTCTTTCCTTTATCAGAAGCCTTGGCAACTGCATCAGGAAAAACAATACCGCCCTGAAAAAGATGTTTACTTTCTTTGTCGGCAACGCCTTCTCTTTTCCATGTTGCCCACACAAGAAGTGCCTGACCTCTTGTAAGGCTTATTTCATGACCTTGTGAGGTTGTGAATGTTTCTGCTTCATCATCAATCCAACTGTCAAGATGATGTTTCTTTGCAATATCGCTGAATCTCTGCTGAGCATACTGCATATTGCGAACATACCTGTCCTGACCTCCGAGGATATCGTTCCACAGCTTTTCGAGAGTGCCCCCGACCTTTTCAAAGAAATATATCGGCTTCAGATTCATAACATCAAGCTTATCAATGCCTTGCATTGCTTTTCGGTAACCCTTCATCCCCTTGCTGTTCAACTCATCCAGAGTTGCCTTACCAGTATCATCAACCTTTGTTTTTTTACCGTTCACCCACATTACAACTTCATTGTTGATAACTGCTATAAGGTGGTCAGCAATTTCATTGAGTGTATCGAGCTCGGATACAGAAAGCTGTGCCAGTTTTTTTGCTCCCATTATTTCTGCCGCCTTGAGGATATTTTTCTCCATATCCTCATTTACCACAGTGCTCATATAACTCTTACTTCTTTTAAGATTGGCGTACTGTTTTTGCATTTCATTGATTTTTTTGTCAAGTATCACAATCCCATCACGGATATTTCCCGTAAACACACCTGCATCATTGTCAATAAACACACTGCAGAAGTCAATAACCGCCTTTTTGAAGTCCTCGGGTATGTTCGTCAGGTGAACATACTCCTGACCGTACTTGTTTATGCCGGCACTCGGTGCAGCTCTGTCAGGCTTACGAAGAAGTCTGTCAAGCCTTTTCACCGTCTTAATAAGTCGGTTACGCTTCTTTTCTCTGATTTTAGTATTGTGCCACTCAGACCTTGTCATTTTTAACTTTGCATCATATTCATTCCGGGCAGTCTTAAGGACCTCGTCCCTCTGCTGTCTGAAATCTGCTTTCGCTTCCTTAAGCCTTTCACTGTATTCAACCTTGGCTTTAGCAAGCTTAGCCTGATATTCCTGTGAGAGCAGTTTTGTTTCAGGCACTTCAAAATATTTCTCATAAATTTCCGTCTTAAGAAAATCCTTTGCAGAATCATAATCGAAACCATTATCATCTTCATATGTATTGCGCAGAATACCGGCAATTTCCATCAATGTCGCAGGCTGGTCAGGCTCGGCAACATCCTCGCTGAAATACTGCGGATAGCTTTCACAGAGTTCTTTCCACCTTATATCAAGGTCAATGCCCTCATTTGAAAGAATAAGTGTGCCCATTGTCTTTTTGCGGAACTCATTGTATGAACCGTAAGAAGAAGCAACTTCTGTTTTCTGTGAGTCGGAAAGTTTAATCTTAACAGATTTCATATCACGAAGAATAGACTTGCTTTCCTCGCTTCTATCAGGATTGAGATACTTTGATTCGTTTAGAATCATATCTGCAATATCTTCAAGGTGAGCATCAATAACATCCCATGAAGGTGTTATATCGTTCGCAATAAGGGTATATAAATCATAAAGCTCTGCCGTTACTTTCTTTCTGTCAACCTTCGACATATATCCACTGACAAGTTCTCGCATAACTCTTTGTGTTTCAAGAAGGCTGACAATGTGTCTTTGTCCCGGGTGGCGAATCTGAAGGCGTAAATCCTCATTGATTTTCTCAAGTTCTGTTACCTTCTTCGCAAGGCTTTTGGTTCTCTCGGTTGAATAATCGTCCCAATCAACCCAATCGAGGGAGTGTTTTAAAGAATTCTTGACATTTTCGACGGAATGTGTTACATTGTTTGTGACAGAAGCATTCTGCCTGCGTTGGGGGTTTATACTCGCCATAGTAACAGGTGCTTCTGTTATTTTTTTGCCTTGTATGTTTACTAAATCGTAAAGAACAGCCGAATTGTTTTTCTTGATTCCCACAATAACATCAGCAATATAACCATTGTTGCCAACACGATAAAGCACATTTCCTCTTGCAAATTCCACTATATCAGGATTCTTTGAATGATACTTTTCTTCGCCTACCCATTTTTTTGCTGCTTTTAAAATTTCATCTGCATTAGGAATAGTTTTTAATTTGTCATCATAGGCTACAGGATTCCCTTGTAACAATTTACGAGCTGCACCTGAAAATCTCCATTCTCTGTTCGTGTCTTTGTTTATCTGTATCTTCTGCCCATTAACTGTAATAAGATTATTAAATTTATCTTTAATAATTCGTGCTATAGTGCTTGCATGCGACTCACCTTTTCGAGGATTAAAGAGTTTTTCATCAACTTCAACGAATTTATTACCTTTAGTGTCTATTTTAATATCGTTACTCACCCCACCATCACTGAACACCACATCCGTCCTGTCAATATCAGGGCGTTTTTCTTTTCTTGCTTCGTCTGTTCTCCACCAGCGGGAGGCTGTGTCACGAGCCTCAACTTCACCGGCTACTCTGTCATAGTTCGGATTTGTAGTGCTTGCACCTCTTGCAAAGCCTTCTATATGCTGTATTACATGTTGAAGCTCATGCAACAAAACATTTTTTGCTTGCTTTGACCAACCAAACTCAAACTTTTCAGCATCATATTTACCCCATTTTAATTTGTAGTACCTTTTGCCGAGTTCTGATGAATAAAACTTCTTTTCTGCTTTTTGCTCCTGTTCTATCCATTTTTCGGGGTCCATATCCAAAAGTTTTTTATCTGTATACCACTTGTTATATTCCTTGTATTCAGGTGTTTGCTCAATTTTTTTTGCTTCCTCACCTCGTGAGAAAACAAAATCAGAATACTCTTTTGTATATCGTTCAAAGAGTTTTATATTAAGCGTTATGTAATTCGATTTTGGCTGATAAGTGCCCTCCACACCAATCTCTGTAGGCTGAATTATTATATTTACATCTTTGATTTCCGGGTATGCTTCAAATAATTTATCGTGTTTTAAAATATCCCCGACCTTTCCCGTAAAATAGGTGACATCGCCATCAACTCTTTCAAGCTTCGGATTTTCAATCATTTCCATATCTCTGTCACTGATCTCATATCTCCACTTGCCGTCATAGCCTCGGAACCAACCTGTTTGTTGTCTGATTTCTTCAGAGCTCGCCTTACCTACATCTTCAAGACGGTCGGCCTGATTAAGGGATTTTAAGTCATGTGTTCTTGCTTTAATGCCTGCGAATGAATACTTGACATTTTCCGTAGAATTGGATATACTGTTATCAACAGATGTATCTTCACTGCGTTGGGAGTTTTTACTCTCCATAGCAAGGGATGCATCTGTTATATTTTTTTGGTATATATTCTTCAAATCATATAAAACTGCTACACCATTTTTCCTTATACCAACAAGAACATCTGCAACATAACCATTTGAATTGACTTTATAATATACAGTGCCTCTTGCAAATTCAATTATATCATCTTTCCTTGGGTGCGAAAGTTCTTCTCCAATCCAATTTTTCGCAGTTCTTATTATCTCATCTGCATGTGGGATAGTTTTTAATTTGTCGTCGTATAAATCGGGAGCAGTTTTAGACAAATACGAGGCAGACTCTGAACGCCGCCACTCTCTATTAGTAATTGCATTAATTTGTATCTGCTGACCATTTACAGAAATAAGATTATTGAATCTGTCCTTGATAATTCTCGCAATAGTTTTGGCGTGAGACTCACCATTTTGTACATCAAAAAGTTTCTCTTCAACCTCAACAAACTTGTTTCCATCAATGTCAACTTTAATTTCATTCTTGATATCCCCCTCAACAGCACCACCGGTTCTGTATTTTTCACCGTAGCCGTCAAGAGTCTCAAGGAACATCTTCCTGATTTTTGTCAGCTCATCACAGTTTTCCTTTGCAAAAAGCTTTCCTGCGCCGTTGAGCTCACCCGAATTCATTATATCTCTGATAGCTTCAATAATGTCATTCAGCCATTCTGCAAATCTCTGCAGAATTTTTTTCTTTTCATCCACATCATATCCGCTTTCTTCCTGAAGCCAATTAAGGAAGTCCTGAACACCCTCTTCAGTTGAGAACATCCCGCCTATGGCATCGGCTGTGAATTCTTCCTCAAGTTCTGCCCTGGTTAAGCCCTCATAACTCACCTTGTATTTTTCAAGTGCATTTTCAAACTCTGTCTCACCGTGCTGTGAAATGAACCAGTCAATAACAGCCTTTTTAACTGCTTTCATTTTTTCTGTGTTATAAGCAAAGGCACCGTGAACGAGCTCATGTATCGAGCCTTGCCACTCATTGTCAGCAGTTGCGGAAACCGTCATTTTATTCTTGTTTGCACTGTATTGTGCATTGGCTGTCCTTCCTTCGGAGTTCCTTAAGCTATGCACTCTTTCAATATCAATACCGAGCTTTTGTGAAAGTGCGCTGTAGAACTCATCAACACCGTCTTCGTCTATAGCTGCACTCTTATTCTGATAAGCTCCTTTTGACGGAAATTTACCTGTCTGCTTTTTCTGAACAGTTGCCTTATCAGCCTTTATTCTTTCCTTTCTTCCCTGCTCAAAAGCTTTTTTGGCAACATCTTTATCGGTCATGTATTTCACTAATGCACCATTCTTTTTCATTGCATCATCAAAAGTAATATCGGCACTTGCTGCACCTGCTGAATAGAATGCTTTAAAAGCTGTCCTGTAACTGTTCACACTTGCGCTTCTGTTGAATCCTTGTACAAAGACATTTGCTGTATCTGTGTCATATTTTGCCGCACTTTTATACAATCTTAGCGTTACTCCGTCGGTATTAACTTCCGAGAGCTTACTTACATTATCCTTTGTATCCGTGACATACACTTCACCGTCTTCAACCCTCTGAATACCTTTCAGAACGGTAATTTTCTGTGCCTCGGCTTTTTCTTTTCCGAGGTCAAATGCAGCTTTCATCTGAACTTCGGTAAAATCATCACTTACAGTAGAATTCTGCTTTACTTCCTCAAAGCTTCTGCCTGCTTCACCGTATGCTTTGAAGAGTTCAAAGTTAGATTCAAATCTTTCCCTGTCTTGCCCTTCATTGATAACGGTCTCTTTTACTTTGTTTTCGTAAGATTCAAAACCGTAAGGTGTTTTATCCTCTGTTTCCTGAGCTTCGCTCTCTGCCGCCTTTTCGGAAACATTACCTCTTCTGTACGCTTCAATGTCGGGTGATTTCCTGCTGTTGATAACCTTATCTATCGCTTCAGTTCTTGCGACATTCCATCCGTCCGATTTAAAATACTTTGAGCCGGTAATTTCACTGAGCACACGTTGAGCAGAAGGATTGTTTGCAAGTATCTTCCTTTCCGCCCTTGTCAACTTTGACATTTTTTCAGTGTTGTCTGTAGCTCTGTTATTTACAACCTTCTGTATTATCTTCGCAATATCAACAGTGTTTTCCGTTTCACCGAGTTCTGTAAGTCTGTTTTCTATACTTGACACTGAAGCACTGTCAATTTTTTGGCTTGTGAACTGATTGAGTCCTTCGCTTAGTTTTCCAATACTCTTAAGCTGCTTTTTTGTGCCTTCAAAAGTATCGTTATCATTCTTCTGTCTTTGGTAAGCTTCTGCCTCCTGAAGAAACTTATATATTGAATCATCCTTATTGACACCAAGTTCTGATGCGGCCGCAAGTTCTCTTTCAACCTTACCTTCCTGAGTGAGCCTTCTGCCTTCTTCAAGCATAGCAGAATTGTATCCTGCAGCACTTTGTGCCGAGCCGACAGCACCGAATACCCCGCCCATCAGAGCACCACCAAGTCCCGCCTGTGTAACTTGCCATGCCATTTGCTTGTTTGCAATCTGCTTTGCTTCATTTTCATTATAGCCCTGCTCCATCAGAGAAACAACAGCTTCATAATAATCCGAGTTACCTCCGTTATACCAATAATCGAATGCAATATTTGCAATTTCGGTGGCAGCCTCCTCAGTAAAGTTTACACCCGTGCTTTTAACTACATTCAGAACTGCATCTTTGATAGTTGTAGCCGAAACTTCCTTCAATGCATTGAATTGACCTATTGAAACGCTTTCAAAAAGCATTTCAAACGCACCTGCAGCAACACCACTGACAAGTGCCTGTTCAGCCGTTCCGCCTTTTTCGATTGTTTCAATTACGGTTTCATTCATCGCACCCGTGCCGAGAATAAGCCCTCCGGCTCCACCCATAGTTGTAGCTGCGAGTAACGACTCAACGCCACTTTCTGCCGTGTTATATAAAAACTTCTTCACATCTGCACTGATAATTCCATCCTCGAAACTGTTTTCAATTGTTTGTTTCTTCACCGAATTTCCTCTTGTGAGACCATAATATGGTGAATACGGATTTATTCCCAAGTCAGTTTTGTTATCAAGTGCGCTAAGATTACCCCTTGCACCCATAATTGTCCTTGTATGCATAAGACCAAGATTACCAACGGAAGAAATAACCGGATGCTCTTCAGTAAATTCTTCCATTTCCGCTTCGTATTCTTGTGTCTCTTCTTTATCAGTTATGTATTTCCTGTATTCAGCGAGTTCTTCATAGTTTTCATATCCCCGTTTTTTAAGTTCTTCAGCAATTGCCAACTGTTGCTTTTGAACTTCAAGCTTCTGCATGTTAATATGAGCATGACTCTTTTGCGAAGCTGGTGTAAACATATTGCCAAGGTCAATACCTTCATTTGCTGTAGCAAGACTATTATACTCATCAAGCAACTTCACAACATCCTCAGGCAGTTCTGCAGTCATTTCACGACTCTTTTTCTCATCACGAACAGCTCTATATTTACCCTGCTCTGATTCGAGTGCATTTATCTGAGAATTCATGGCGGAATTTATTTCTTTTCGCTCTGAAGGAGTAACTCCACCGGGCTTCATAGCTTCGAGAAAACCTATCTTTTCATTTTCATAGTCAGCAATTTCCTTGTCATAATTATCGAGCAGTTTATCAATATCATCAGCCGTCATACCGTTGACTTTATCCTGAAATTTCTTCTCCTCTAAAAATTGCTCATAGGCGGCAACCTGAACTGCCGCCTCATCAACTTCATTTTGATACTGTTTTTTCTTTTTTCTTCCTTCTTTCCAATCAGAAGGAGTAGCTCCACCGGGAGCAAGAGATTCCCAAAATCCGACATTTTCATCAGATTCCATGAATTCTTTCTGCTGTTGTTTTTTTGATTCAAGGGTATCATATTGTTCTCTTATTGCCGTTACCCTTTTTGTGCTTTCAAGCATTCCTATGCGCTTCAGGATTTTATCATCCTCGTCACCGTTACCTCTTGAACTAATGCTTTTTATCCTTCGTGTACTTGGAAGATTATCTATTCGTTTAAGTACATCGTTTGACATATCATTTTCCTCCATTATTACAATTTGTAGTAGTCTTTAAGAGCGTTGTACTGTGCCAATGTGAGTGAACCATCTTCAAGCCACTCGTTAAGGTATCTCTTCATAGCAGTTTTATCGTTGATAATACCGTCTCTCTCAATTACTTCGTTAAAGTTTTCTATAGCTGCATCGTCTGCTTCGGCCCATTCACCATTAGATCCACTACCCTTCCAACCACCATATCCAGCATCAGTTTCTCCGGCAGTAGAATTATTCTTTCCACCGAAAAAGTAATCCATAACCTTATCAACATTTTCTCCAAGTTGAGCAGCGTTTTCTTCAGAAAGAAGACCAAGTTCAACAAGCACGCTTGTGTCAAACTGTCTTTGCTTCTCCTTAAGGTCTGCATCATACTGTCTCTGTTCCTCAGCGAGTTCTTTTTCTGAAAGTGCTTTACTCTCATTGTACTGCCTCTGTTCTTCTTCAAATTCCTTAGCCCATTGACTGTTCTGAACTGCATCCTGCTGTTTTGTGTATTGAAGGCTTGTATTGTACTGTCTTACATCTTCGTTGAACTGCTTAACATTCAGGTCGTGTTCGAGAGCAAACTGACGTACCATCTCATCGAATTCCTTTTCGCTTAGTGAATACTCTTTTTCAAATTGTCTGACCTGCTCCGTAAATTCCTTAACCTGAAGGTCATATTCCTTCTGCCATTGTGAATCAGATATCTTGTCTCGACTCTGCTGATATTCATAATCTCTTGAATCTGCATAAACTCCGTACAGATAATCCCTGTCAGTCTGATAATCACCTACCTCATCACGATATTGCCCATATGAAAAATCACGGTCAGTATAATAATCCGATAATTGGTCTCTGTACTGTCCGTATGCTGTATCTCGTTCTTCGGCTGCAAGGCTGTATTTATCAAGAAGGTTCTGTCCCTCAAGCTGATATTGCTCCAGGGCAAGTTGGTATATTTCCGGAACAACATCATTAAGCTTATCAAGATTCTGTTGATAAGCCTGCTGTCCCGCAGATGCCGCATAGCTGTTGCCATATCCTCCTGTAAGTGCTGATGCTTGACCCATGGTATCCATCATTGCAAGTTGGCCCTGCTTGCTATATGCATCTTTGTATTGGTTAAAAAGTGCATTTTTATCAAGGTCAAAAGAAAAATCCTTGCGATTAAGAAGCTCGTCATAATATTTATTGATATCTGTGCTGTCATAGCTGAAAGTTGGCTTTTTCTGATTATATGAAAAGGCCTTAGGCTTGTTTTTTTCGTTTTTATTATAAGCTTTCCATGCTGCTCCCGAAGAATATTTAGTTGCCATTTTCGATATCCCCCTCAATTATAAATTCAACAAAATCTTCACAAAGAATCAGCGAAAGTGCATCTATTGTGGTGCCCTCCGAAACATTTATTTTCAGCTTTTCACCGAACTCCACCTCAGTGTTATCAAGCTCATTCATCTTTTTTCTGACAGTTTCTCTGTTTTCTTCAGGAATGAAATATGCATCCTTTTCCTTGTCGAATACACCACAATCCCTGCAAATTTTTTCACGCTGTTCGAAATAAAAAACGCTTTCCTCGTCGAGCTTTTTTATAAGCTTCGAAAGAGCAATGGCTTCTCTGATTTTTATATCCAAATCAGAAATTTTTTTAAGCCCCTTACCTGCGTTAATAACTTTGTTGTATGTAATCATGTTTTTTTCATCCTTTCTTAACTTGCAACGAGTGTCCCGTCACTGTTTATCGATACAGTTTTATTATTGAGCTTGAATGTTCCGTTTATATTGAATGTTCCGTTTGCATTTGTGTAGCCTTTAAGATAAATCATTGTACCTCTGATATACACATTTGCTGTCGCAAGGCTGTCACTGTTTTCGCCAATTCTAATGATATTGGAAGCTACTATGTATGCATTAGTACATGGATATGAATTCGTACCCGCATACAGATTTTTAGCGTATATTCCTATTGAATTAGGCCTATATGCAGTTGTGGCCGTACCTAAATCTATTGATGTAGCCGCTTGAATCTGTACTTTATCCGTTGACGGATAATCGGTTCCGCTTGATGTATAACTCACTGATGAATGCTGCCCTATTCTTATTGTGCTACGTGCAAGAATATAGATATTGGCAGCCTTTGAAGAAAACTTTCCTAAAGCAATATCACCTGTAGTTAAAAGCTCTAAAATCCCACTGTATCCTTCTGTTGCATCAACACCTGTATCGCCGACGGATACTCGTGATGAATTTGCTTTTATCCACAGTGTATTCAGAACACCATTTTCAGCCGATAGATTTCCGCTTGTAGTTATGTTGCCCGAAGCGGTTATTGCTCCATTCGCTGTAATTGTATTGCAGTATATATTGCCAAGCAGTGAAACATAAAATGTGTATGGTGAGTCATCATTGTCCCATGAATCACTACTTACAGCTCTTCTCTTAATGCCTATAACATTGTTAGCCTTTGTTAAAGCACCATATTTTCACCTTTGAAGTTATAGTGACCTCTAAGAAAAACAGCATATTCATAACCTGAATCATCTGTTGGTTCAATTACAGAGGCAAGTGAAGCAGGCCAGAATGTACCGGATGTTGCTCCCGTAACAGTAAAGCCTCCTATATACCCGTTTCGTGCATTGACCGTTCCTGTGATTTCTGCATTATTGGCCATAAGATTGCCGTTAGCACGCACCAAAAAGTTGTATTCCGCAGCATTCCATGTGGTTTCACTGCTTGTTCTTTCTTTAACACCGAATACAACATTGTTGTTCTTATAGGCGCCACCTGTTCCGTCAGGTGATTGCCCACGCATAAAAATTGCATATTCGGGATTGCTTGCATTAACCGTAGTTGAACTTGTTTTTACAACAGATGATAAACTCCAATTCCAAAAGCCGTTTTCAGCAGTTTGTTCACCTGCGATGCAAAATCCTGCTATGCTTCCGCTTGTAGCCGTCAAGTTTCCTTTTGTATCAACACTGAAATTATCACCAATTGCCAACGACCCACCCGTAATGTGTGCTACAGGGAAATAGACTGCTTTTTTCTCAATGTAAGCAACTTCATATGGTCCCTCGCAAAAGCTGATTTTATTGGGTGTTATGCGAATTTTTGACGGTGCTGAATTTGAATATTCCACCCCATTGAAGGTGAACTTATTCTTGTGATATCCGATATCCATGCCAAACACAGGGTTCTCAGTATCCCTGTCAAGAACACCTGTTGTTATATAACCTTCCAACTCAGTCTTGTATTTATTCACTCCGTTGAGAATGGTTGATTGATACTTATAAAGCTGCGCTACTGTATAAGGAGAACCGTTTATATTGACAAGCCCATTCTCCATAAAAGTACCGTAATCACTCTGAGCGAGATATGCTCCCTGTAATGTTTTTGAAAATGCATCTTCAGTTTTCAAAACTGCTGTTGCAGATTTAATTACAAGTGCCCTCAGAGAATTGTATTCATCCCTTCTCAACTGTTCCTCTGTTTTGTTTTCTGCACTTTCCGCTGTCGTAGAGGTGAGAGCTTCTGCCGTCTGCTGCCAAATTTTTTCAGCAGTTGTGTTTTCAAGATTATGATTGAGGTCATTGACCTGCCTTAAGAGGTAATCCTCAATCTGTCTTATTTTTTCATCTGTTGTTCCACTCAATGTTGGTGTCTCGTAATATCTCAAGGCTTATCACTTCCTTGTATCATAGTTTTCTTAATCGAAACAATTTTTATCTCACCAACTCCTTCGAGCCTGTAACGAAAGAATTCACATCTCCTTGGTGAAAAACTTATCTGATTAGAACGAACTCCGGTTTCTGATGTTGTTGCACCAACTTTGACAAACGGCTCACCGTCGCAGCTGAGAAACACACTTAAACTTGAGCCCTCACTCATCTGCGCCCTCACAGTAATTTTTTTCACATATTTCATGTTGATATCACCATAACCGATGTCAACACTTTCAACCGCCCATTGAACTGCAGTTTCATAAATAGGAAAATTTCCGCTATCAGTCTTTATTTCAATATCCGTCTCATCAGTAACGGATTCGATTCTGCTTTCTCCGTTTTCGTGTACAAGCATATAGAGAATGTGACCATCTTTGGAGAAACACTTAATGTTACGGCTGTCTTCCCTGTGCCATAGCTGATAATATGTATCATACACATATATGTCCTTTTCGCCGTCTTCATCTCCACAAGCCCAATATACCCTGTCACCTACACCTTCGCCGATAACTTTCGGAAAATAGAATTCGCCTAAATTTCTCGAAATTTTCTGTGGCAGAGAGCCCGAAAAAGCGTAGAACCCTGTCGCTCCCTTATAATACAAAACATTTTCAGCAATGCAGACTGAGTCCGCCTGACCTTTTTCCACCCCTTCACAGTTAATTGTCACCATCTGATAAGAGGAAGGTGTGCTTCCATAAATCATGTGAATACAATTTTCTTTGAAAAATACAGGGCATTTGTTATAAACGGCAGCACCTGTAAAAGCCCCTTCAGAACCAACTGAAACCGCATAGCTGTCGGTTGAAACACCAAGATAAGCGTACCAATTTTTAAAATCACCTTGTCGGGATGCATATATTTCATTTACTACCTTTCCGTTAACAACTCCATATTTGCAACCCCATAATCTGTTATTGCATTCAATAACAAAATCCATGTCAGGAATAATTCTTTCAACTGACAATGCGGGACTTGATACAATACAGTCTTCATCAAGAATCCCTGAAAAAACAAGACCGTCTTCTACAACATTGTAAATTATTGCTGAATCAGCGTTGAAAGAAAGTACTTGCTCTTTCGCCCTTTCTGTATGGTCATAAAAAGCCTCAAGTCCTGAGATTTTTACGGTATCCCATTTTGAAAATCCTTTATCGATCCCTTCATACGAAAGAAGGAAATATGTCGTTCCCATCTGTACCCATTGACTTGTGTTTTCATCCCACTTTTTGTAAACCGATTTATCTCCGCTTGTGTCAATCCAAATCTGACCATTTACAGGACTGCTCGGCTCTGATGAGGTTACGGAAACTGTTCCGTTTAGACTTTTTCCGTCCAGTGTACAACGCTTTAACATACACTGAACATCCCCTGTAAAAGAAAAATTAAACTTATGACCAAGGCTTCCTCTGTCTTCACCTGACTCATCAAGAAGATTGATATACTTCTTATCAGGAAACATTACCGCATAAGCACCCATACCTACAATATGCCTTCTGCTTAGAATATCCGTTGAACAAAACTCTGTCACCTCATTTGCATTAACAAATAATCGGTGATAGATTCCATCATTTTCCGTCCAAATCAGGGCTTCTTTGTTGTAAAGACTTGTTATCTTATTTTCGGTCGAATAGGCCACAGCTCGTTTTTTTCGGGGAGATAATAACGGATATTCCCTTGAAGACATATTTGTCATATCGAAAAATTCGTACTCATTGCCTCTCGCTCTTCGATTAAGTCCACCAAATTCCATCACAGTTTCTGAGTACTCTTTTACATTGCTCTTATTCACCTGATACACTTTATGTCACCTCACCCTTATATCCATTTGCCGACTGCATAGCTCTGTTGAAAAAATCTGCATTAAAGGAATTTGTGTTTGTGTCATAATTGAATTTAGGTGTAGGCAGATCGCTGTGATTTCTTACATACCACTTTCGGTATTCGTGAAGTACATTGTTATACTCTTCTGCCGCATTATTGTAAAGCTCTGTTTCTCCATTGAAAAAGTGAATTTTAAGTATGAGATACAAAATATACATCTCATCATATGGACTTTCTGCAATAAGCTCTGTTTCAAGGTTGTCAACAGTATAGGCCGTTTCTCTTTCAATGCCGCCCTCATGTCGCATTACAAGTTCTCTTTGCAAAAGCGTATCCACAGCAGAAAGCCACTTAATCTTTTCTTCGGTGACATATTCGTTATGAATAAGTCTGTTAACTCTTTCTATTGCTTCTTTAATTGTCATTTTTCTTTCCCCCTTTGCTTATGGCACACATTGTATGCAATAAGCAAAAAGGCGGAAGCCGGGAAGCATTAAAGCTTCTCTGCCTCCGCAAGTTTTCTTATTCTTCGCCGATGATTCTCTTTTCTTCATCCTTTGCACGAGACAAGAGTTTTGCCTGTGCCTGATAGTACTTCTGATTAGCACTCTGCTCATTTTTCAAGGTGTTTCTCACAACCTCATAAACGTGTCTCGGAAGTTTTGCAATCTCGCCTCTCGGGAGTTGGAACGGAACGCCGTTCACGCTGCCCTGAAAATCAGGCTGATGTTTACCGGGAAGAAGAGGAATAAACATATCATATGTTTCAGGCTCAACAGGTGCCTGTGCTGTTGTGGGAGCCACACCCGTTGTTGCAGGTGCCTGTGCTGTTGTGGGAGCCACACCCGTTGTTGCAGGTGCCTGTGCTGTTGTGGGAACTTTTGTTTGAATAGCCATAATTATTTTACCTCCCGAAATTAGTTAGCCCTTGCCGATGCGCTGAGAGAGGAAGCACACATAAAACTGAATATGTACTGAGGAATAGTAATCTTTGCACCGAACATGGGAATTTTCCAACCAACTGTGCTTCTCTGATTGATGGGGTCTGCAGTACCTGAAGAGCCAGCGGGTTTAACAATAATTTCTGCACCTGCGCCCTCAACGTCAATAACATCGTAGGCTTCCTTGCCAAGACAAATACAACTATAAATAGCAAGACCACCGGCGCCGCCCTCATCACCTGTATATACGGCCGCTTCAGTTGACTCAATGAAACGGAACTTGTGCAGTTTACCGATTTCACCGTCATAAATCTTTTCGGGATTCTTATACTTCTGCACATCAATCCATTTTTCGTCTGTCATAATATCAAGTGCAACATCGGGATGAATGATCATGATATAACTGCCGTCAATGGTGGGGGTGTTGTTTCTCTTGAGGAATGTTGCCATCTTCGCAACATCAGCATAAGTGATTTTGTGTTCTGCCGTAAGTTCACTGCGAAGTGTAGCCTGAACACCATCTTTTGAAGCATACACAACATTGGGAGTTGTGTTAAGCTCGTTTCTCACGATAGTATCGAGCGTGAGAGCCATTGAATCACCGTGCTTTTCGGTTGCCTGAAGTATGTTGTTATCAATTGCAGTAAGATCAAGAACATCTGTAAGAGTTGTGTATGCACCAAATTCCTCAAGGGTCTTTGTGATTACTGCAACCTGCATGGGAACACCGTCAGGTGTAACGCCTTCAGTCAGAGGTGTAAGAGCCTTGGGGAAGGATGAATACATTCTGTATTCAATGGTCTTACCGCCGTTTTTGGGAATTGATGTTTTTCTGCCGAACTGCAGATGCACAAGGTTGGGTTGTGCTGTCTGCAGAAGACGTTTATCATAGAATGTTTTGTTTTCTGCGCTGAGGCCTTCTGATGTGGTAGCCTGCACATTGGGATTAGGTTCAGCAAAAAGCTGAAGATTCATGCGTATAATCGCACTCATAAGAAAAATCTTTTTCATTGTTTTCGTTCTCCTTATCATTGTTTTTTGGAGAACTGCTTCTTTTAACCAAAGGAAACTCTTTTGCCGCTTTTGACCTGCTTGGCATACTCTTCCATCTGTGCAGCTGTGAGTTTACTCACATCAACCTTCGTATCTGCTGCCGCTGATGAATGAAGTCCGTTTTCTGCCGGTCTTCTCGCATTAGCATCAATTGAAGCCTGAGTTTTTGCCGCTGCCTGCTTTGCTGCAAACTGCATACCCTGCGCCATAATTTCATCGTGATGAACAACTTCATAAGCATTCTTCATGCTTACTCCGTTAAGACACAATTTTTTGAACAGTGGATTGCCTTCTGCCTCAGCCTTGAAATCAAAGTTAGGATACATAGCCTTAACTTCCGCTTCCTGTTGCATAAGAGACTGATATCTCTGCTGCTGTGCTGCCCTCCGAGCATCGGCGGCTTCCTTCGCTTTGAATTGAGCGTTCTCCCTTTCTACCTGTCTGACTCTTCTCTCCTGTTCGGGAGTCGTACCGTTTTTCAATGCGAGGTCTTCGTAATAAGCATTGTCCTTTTCGACCTCTTTGGAAAGTCCATCAAGGTCAGTCATGTCAATGCCGTATTTGTCTGCGACCGTTGCAAGAATTCTGTCAGCTTTTTCACGGTACTGTTTTGCAGCATTAAGTTCATCATTGCTTTTCTTAAGTCTGTTCTTCACAATACCTTGTACTTCAGCATCGAATTCAGCCTTATAATCTGCTTTGAACTTCTTATACAGTACTGCTCTGTCTTCAGCGGCGACCTGATTGTTTTCGCCCGTATTCACAGTGGCGGCCTGTGACGAATCGCCCGGTGCACCTTCACCTGTACCTATTGCTGCTCCGGCTGTACCGCCTGCGGTGCCGCCCTCAGCAAAAAGCTGTAAGTTCAGATGCAAATGTTTTGTTGCTTTCATAATGCAACCTCCGTAAAATTTCTCACGTCTTTCCGTGGTGTCTGTCTTTAGTTTAAAATAAAACAGTGAGGATTTTCTCCCCACTGTTTCCGTATTGCTCAATATTCTGTCATTTTAAGGTCAACAAAATCAGGATACTGCGCCGCAAGCATTTTAAAGCCTGCCGTTGCATAAACAAAATCGTGCTGTATCCACGGTTCATACTCCTGCCTCGGTATAACCTCGATATATCCCTTGCCTTTGTCATATATCATCTTCGGCCTTTTGCAGAAGGCTTTGTCCTGGTCATACATATGAATCATCTGTGCAAGGTTATAAAAGACCATACTGCAGGAAGCGCAAACAATATCTTTACCCGGTTCATCATAATGTGCATGGCCTTTTATTCTTATCTGATATTTCTTCGGTGCAACTGTTATATGTATCATTTTTCATCTCCTTATCTTGGCTGTGTGCTTTGCTGACTCTGTGCTCTTGCCTTCTCAACAACGGCGTGTTCACCGCCGTCAAGGGAGCCGTCAGCATTTGTCTTTGTTATTTCTGTGTCAACATTGCCCTGCATAGTTGGTGTTCCTCGCTGACCTTGCAGCATCATCATAATTTGATTTACCATTACAGGGTCATACTTCTTTGCAAGACCGAGTGCCATCTGTGCAAGCATCTGATTCTGCTTAAACAGTGTTGCGTTCTTCTGCACATTCTGAATAACCTTGTCTTTGTCGTCAAAATCCATAAGTTGAAGCATAGGTAAAACAACATCAGCATTCTGCGGATTAAATGCACCTACAGTGTAAAGTTGAATAGCAAATTCATTCTGACTGAGTTTAGAATATCCCGTTGCTTTTGCAGCAGTAACAATGATATCAAACTGAGGAAGTCTGTAACCAAAATCATTGCCGAAATCATTACCGAGTGACTGTGGCTTGATATTTGCATTTGTGTAATGCAGGAACTGCTCCCTTCCGTCAGTGCCGACAATTCTGAATTGTCTGTCTGCATTATAAAACTGCCTTACACGTTCTATCACCATATAAGTGAGACTGCCTATTCTGTCGTATGTGTTTGTCAGGTTGTGTCTTGAAAGCTTCCCTGCAGACTCTTGCAAAGCTGCAATACCTGAAGCAGCAGTAACACCTGAAGATGTTGAACCGTTGTTCACATCTCTGTTACCCGTTACTTCTTTCAGTTCTTCTATCTCGTTCATAAGGAACTGGAACACTGTTTCCGGCATCTGTGGTGGTTCAAATTGCTTTATGTCAAGAGCACCCTCAACAGGCACGAACTGCTTGTCAGAATTTGTGAGGTCCTGAAGATTAATACCGGAACTTTTATTATAAAACCACTTGGGATTTGCATAAATGTTTGCAACTTTCCTTAAAGCGTGCTTCACATCATCAATGTTCTTCTGCGTACCGCCGAAAAGGTCAATGTAACCGTATCCACAGGGCGAACCTTCAACACGGAACATAACATCAAAAACAAATGGAAAATTGCCGTCTTCATACCAGCCCTTTTCTGCAATGCTTCTGTCAATCTCTTCCATAATCGGTTGACCGAATTCATCAAGCAAAGGTTCGCTCGTCACAGGGTCAAATCTTGGTGCCTGTGGTCTTTCAGTGTCATTTTCTGAAGCATAAAGAACAACATCCTCAACAAATTTGCAGTAATGCAGAACTTCCCTGCCGTTCTGCCACTTTTTGTAGTACCAGTCAAACACAACACATTTGTCGGTGTGCTCAACACTTTCGTCATTTTCATATCTTTCAAAATCTGTTTCGCTGACAGAAAGCTGTTTACCTTTCAGTTTGTCAGGATACATACTTATAAGCTGTTCTGTGTCTCTTTCTTCAAGAAGAAACACTTCTCTTGATTTCTGAATATCCTTGACTTCAGGTTCAAAATACAAATTCAGAAGGTTGACATTCTCAATCGAGATATCCCCTTTGCCAAATTTTTTTGTAGGATCCCAGTATACTCCGTAAACACCCGTTCCTTTGCAGATTTTGTCACTGCACACCTCGTCATATGCCTGCTTAAAGCCTGAAGCACGGAGTATTACAGGAACAATTTCAGAAAGAATTTTAGCTTCCTTCACATCTCCTTCTTCCTGGGCTCTTATTGAAGGTTCGGGAAATCCGTCCATCATATCAGCGTGCTTTGAATGAATGGCATTCAGAAGCCAGCCTGTCGGTCTGTGACTTTCCCCGTCACCCTTACCTTCAAGGTGTTTCATCTTCCAGAATTTCTCGTTTTCTTTCAGCCTTTTATTAAGGTCGGCTTTGCTGTCCTTGTACCTTTTAAAGCGTTGTCTTGCCTCTTTTATCTGCTGTTCGCCGATAGGCGATGTTTCGCTTTCAATCGGCTGTGTGTTTATGTTCTCACCCATAATATACCTCCTGATACTTTATCTCTTATTTCTGTTTAACGGGTCAAATGTACTTACTGTTGCCTCTTCGGGAACAACGGGAGCAATGGGCCTTGTCATGCAGAAATACCGCCATTCATCCGCAATATGGTCTTCAAGGTCGGTGTCAATATCCTCAACCTTTGTTTCCGAATACATCAGAAGCGGAACGGTCCTTATGAAATCCTTGCACGTATTGAATACATACATCATCGGATATCCGTTCTTGTCAAACATCAATCTGTAATGACACTGCATCCAACCGCTTATTCTGTCATTTATACCCGGTGCGAAATAAATTCCGTACTTTGCGGCCGTGTCGGCAACAGATACTCCACGGCTGCCGTCCCATATGGAAGGGTCAGCAACACCCTGAATGTGCTTATCCTTAAGCCAAGGATGTTCTCTTTCAATTTTTGCAATCTCCGAGAATTGCTGTTCGGGAGTAATCTTCAATCCCTCATTAGGTTCTCCGGTGCACCCGTAATATTCGAGTATGCGATATATAACACCGTCAGTGTCAACAGCCCACCAACCGCAAGAAAACGGCTTGTTATAACCGAAATCATAACTTCTGTATATGTTCATTCCTCTTGGGTCAAAAGGCTCAATGACGTGTGTGTACCGTCTGTCCTGATAGTGTTCAGGGTCGTCTCTGAATTCTTCAAAGAACATGCCCTCGAATATATTCCAGTCGCCCTCAAGCCACGCTTTGCGGAGTTTTGATGGCAACATTTCAAGTTGTTTTTTATAATCGGGCTGACTTTCCATCAGCGCAATGTTATCTGTCACAAGACTCTGTATGAATTCATATTCATCAGGGTCCTCACCCGGCAGATACTTTTTGTCAATGAATATTCGCTTAAGATAAGCATGTCCCTGACCGCCGGGGTTCATAGTGTAATAAACTCTCTTGGGAAATTCATTGACACCACGAAGACAAGCAATAATACTCTTCATCTGAAACTCCGAAAGAAGACCTGCTTCCTCAAGAAAAATAACATCGAATTCTGCACCCTGAAGCATATCAAGGTCCTTATCCTTAGCACAGTAAGCAAAGGTAATCGTTGAGCCGTTAACAAAGGTCAGCAGTTTATCTTTATCGTTATATTTTGCAATACCCTGAGATAGCCTTCGAAGTTCATCGATGTGGTTTTTCTTAAGTTCAGGATATGAACGTCGTACAATAAGCACTTTGATACCGGCAAAACACAAACAAAGAAGAATTGCTTTAATTCTCACAACCCAACTTTTTCCACCGCCACGGGCACCGCCGAAGCCGATATGCTTCTTCTTTGCCCTCAGGAATTTATCTTGTTTCGGATTTGTCTTTGATAAGTCGAGTTTTACCGTAACTTTACTCTCCATATTCTTTCATCCCTTCAGGAAGAACAACGTCAATTTCAAATCTCTTTTTGTTCTCTTCTTTCTCGATACCGTAAGCGGCACAATATATATCAGTAACCTTTTCAAGAGCCTTCAGCACCTGATTCACAGCGGCGCCGTCAATCTTGTCTGTTCTGTACTCAACGACCTCGTTTTTCTCCACAGAATAAAAACTTCTTTTATAAAACTGGTCTTTATCATTTACCGCCTCTGTCACAGCCTCAATAATTCTTTTTGATGCTTCACCGATTTCTGCAAGATAGTCAAGTTGCTTCTTGGTTTCATCATTGATTAAAGTGTTCTTCACATTCTCCGAAACTTCACCGATAAAATCCCGTCTTTTCTGTACCCAGTTGTGCTCACTGCCGTACTTTTCGACCTGTCTTTGTGTGATTTTGTGCTTTGCAGCAAGGTCTTTATAGCTGATACGAGTGGAAATATACTCATTTTCCAGCACTTCCCACCGAACTTTTGCCTGATTTTTTCGTTTTTTCTTCGGTGTTTGTGTTTTCTTTGTGCTCATCGCCACCTCTCCTTTGCTATAATTCAATGATAAAAGAAAACAGTGAGGATTTTCTCCCCACTGTCATTTTTCGTAAAGTTGACTCAGGAGCTGATAAAATGGACAGGATTGATAATCTTTGTTGCAATGCATTTTAACTTGTTTTTGCCAATCGCCCTCATTACTAAAGGACATTGATATGAAACTTGCAGGAGTCAAGCCTTCGCATCGCACACTTCTGCCCCGGTACATTTTCTCAAAAAAAGGACACTTTACATCTGCAAGGCTGAAAGCAGCAACTTTCTGTTTTTCCTTGATTTCTGAAACTACTATTTTCAGTTTTCTACAGTGCTCCTGCACACTCTTTTCACTACGGCCGAGATATTTTGAAATTTCTGCTGCTGTATTGCCTCTCCTGATAGCTGAAATAAGAAACTTGTTTTCATCCTCAGTCCATTTTCTTGCTTGATTCTGTTTCATTGCAATCACTCCTTCCCAAGGTAGACTTTTATCTTTCCGGCACTTTCCCTGAGTTCGCTGAGCATCGTCTCATATTGATTTATTTCCCAGTCTTTTTCACCATTATGAGATTTTGCCCTCAGAATTTTCAATTTTCTTTTCACTA
>JAFUQS010000108.1 GCA_017472225.1 Clostridia bacterium
CCTTCATTCTCCTTAAGCGATCTCGTAGACCAGTAGTTATGTCGAATTAGTTTCTACTCTGTCTTCCTGTTATTACTATCATAACACAAAAACAAAGTTCTCGGATTGATCTACCACTTACTTTTTATCATGCCTCCTTAAATTAAACTGTTGCTGCTTTGCAAACACCGATTGCTTTCTTCTTTGAATTAAGAACAAAAGCATCGTATCTGATACGGCCTTCAACAAGCCAACCGCTTATACCGGGAGGATTCTTGTGAATGGTATAATCCTCAAGCTTGTTGGGAGCAGTTGTTGCGGCGGGATTTGTGATAAAGAATTCAACACCTTCAGGCATACGGGCCGAGGGGACCTTAACAGCAGGTACGCCGTCAATTTCACCCACGAGACCTTTAATTGCAATCTGTGTTGCCATATCGCCCTTCTTGGTGAAGGCATCGTCCAGTTTGATTTTCTTGTAATAGCTCGGTCTGCAATAGCAGATACGACCAGCCTGAGGTGCTTCAAGGTCATCGAGGGCCTCCTGGACTTCAAGGAAAGATTCGTAGGCATTTTCTTTTGTTACATCTTTTTCAAGAGAGAATGCGGCGCCGGCACAGATTTTACCGAAACGATATGTATCAACTTCAGGGATAATAACTTCGGCAATCTGTCTGTTGAGGGCTTTGCCCGCTTCTATTGTCATCTGCGTGTCGTCACGACTCTTTTTGTCAATGGTGAAGGTGAAGGATCGGTCCTTCGTAAGAGTCATTTCCTGAACCTCATTATCAAGTTCTCCGGGGTCACCGTAACGGTTTGTGCCTGTTGTTTTGTAGTCATTCAGTGCAACTGTAGGTACTGAATATACTTTAACTGTTTCAACGCCGATAAATTCATAATCTGAGTTTACGGCAGCGTGGGAAAGCGCTTCGGTTGTGAATCGCTCATCAACCTTTGATGCATACTTTGATGCATAGTTTACTGACATTTTTTTGACCTCCTTAAGTCATTTTTATTTGCTGTTGAATCCTAAAAGAAAAGGGTCCACAGCTTCTGTGTTTGGTTCTTTCGGGGGTTTTCCCCTCATTCTGTCGTTTGTGAACTGAGAAACAGCTTCATTAAAGGCCTTTTCAAAAGCATTGATTCTCTCGTTCGTTGCATCCGCCGTATCTGCGGAAAGGTAATCCGCAAAAGAAGAAGGAAGCCCACGCTTGATAAGCTCGTTGGCACAGGCTACCTTCATCTGGTCAGCGGCAAAGGCTGCCTTATCTTTTTCAAATTTCTCTTTTTCTTTGTTGAAAAGATAGGCTTCTCTTTGTGCCTGTGTCATTTTTTCAAGCTTTTTAGCTTCGTCGATTTCTTCTGCCTGAGTCTCTTCCCAGCTCTGACGGGCCGTTTGAAGTGCCTGAGTCACTCTTCTGTCGAATTCAGACTGAAAGGTCGGATTCGTTTTGAGAAGTTCATCAAAGCTCGGCGGCGGAGCAGGATTTGCATTAGGCGGAACGGGGTTTGCGTTAGGCGGTGTGGGATCCTGATTTTCAGGATTACCGTCTATAGGATTGGGGTTTGCGTTGTTGCTCATAGAACAACCTTCCTTTCTTTGCCCTGAGAGTACACTGCCTCTCAGTTCGTATTTTTTAGCCCTGAGAGTACGCTGCCTCTCAGTTCAGAGATATAAAAAAAGACGACATATCTGCCGCCTTTGATTATTGAATTTTTGGGATGAAAAAAGCACCGTGTAATCACGATGCTTATCACTCTGTAAATCCATCGAAATGGTCTGTTGCTTGACAATCCTCACAAATAAATGAAATTGATTTTCTATTGTTATGTGTCGTTTCTTCAACCTTAACTTTACTACTATTACAACAAGGGCAATTTCCTTTGTTTTGCTCTTGGTCATAGGATAATAAATTGTTCAACCACTTACTCACAATTTGCCCTCTCCTTTCCAATAGTTTATAAATTCATCTTCAAGACTATAGGTAATTTTTTCAAAATGTCCTCTGTTGTCCTGGACGAATTTTGTACCATTCTCTTTATATTGAAGTACATGCTGTCTTTCGTGGAATATCGTTCTCACTAATTCCTCTCTACTCTTGAATGCATTTGGGAAGAATGTTATGAGACCTACGTTTTCAGCATCCGCTCTGCCTGCATATTTTATTCGCAACAAATCAGGGTTTTTATCAATGCTTATTGTTATTCCTTTTAAATCAATTTCAAATTGTTTTGCAATGTCACGAATATGTTTTTTGCTCATCTTCTCTGGTAGATGCACAAAAACTCCTTTGTTTGCTGAAGCTCTATGTAGTCCTGTTTTTATTATACCACTTTCAACTGAATTGTCAACATATTTTGCATACCACTGCTCATATGTCATATCACCGGGAATCTGAATACTTTTCCCGTTTTCATCCCTTGCAGCTCTGATTCCGAGCTTTTTTCCCGGGATATATGGACAGTCGGTACAACGGCAAAAAGGATGCATTGGATGCTTGTTTACTCCCACCTTTGCATCTTTCACTTTGAAATGCTTTCCGTCAAGCTCTGCACAGCTTTTTCTCTCTTTGTTGCCGCAGTTCTTACAGGTTCTGATATCAAGTGTGGCAAGATAAATGTATTCATCTATCCCTGCCTGCTCATATGCTTTTGTGGTAGCTTTTCCGGAAATATAATTTACTTCTGTTCTGATAAGCCTGCTTGCCTTGAACCGTGCACCACTGTCAGCATCTTCGCCCATAACAGCCATAAAAGAATCAATTATTGTGCGATAGCTCTGACCTGTCATTATACCCGTCACAACAATATCACGAAGCTTTTCGGCAGTGTCAAAAGTGTTATCCCATACTCTTTCGGAGTAGTTTTTGCCGTTCCACGGCTCACTTATTGCAGTTCTGAGTCTTCCGCTTGAAAGCCTCTCAAAATCATAATATTCACCGGTATACTGCTGAATGTCAAATGTGCGGCGATAATAACCCTGCTCATAAATGTCAACGAGCCTCTTTGTCAGAGCTGTATTCTGAAAAGCACCTATCGTCACAGCTTCAGCATATATTTCATTTGCCAAAGCTTCAAGCATACTGATTCTGTGTGCATAAGCTGGTGCATCGAGCAAGGATGTGATAGCTTTCCTTTCTTCCTTGCTTTCTGTTTTCGAAAGCCTTTCCAGCAGCTTTTTACGGAATTCAGCCGTCTGTTTTTCATTCAGCTGCTCCAGTGCCTGCGATTCTGTAAGTCCGCCGTTTTTGGTATATCTGTCAAAAACAGCTTTGACTTGTGAATTTATGTAAGATATAGAGCGACTGAATTGCTCATTAACAATCTTAACCGTTTCATCAGTCTTTTTCTGTGTAAGCAGTTCAAGCTGATTCGCTCGGTCTTCCCAGTAATCACTCATCTAAATCTTCCTCGTGAGTTTCTGTTTCCTCGCCCTCAGAATGTTCTTCCAAAGGATTGTGCTTACCGAAAGAGTCAAGATACTGCTTCTGCTTTTCTTTGTTTTTGGCTTCCATCGTTTTCGCCATTTCAACGGGATCCTTGACAAATGGAAGAAGTGAAAGCAGCGTGGCTTCATCAACTCTTCCCTGAAGAGCTACAACAATATCAACCAGGTCTTTGAGGTTAGAAGGCATATCAATGGTGAAAACAACATCAATTTCACTTTTTGAAACCGACTTCATAACATTTTTCTTAACAAGCCAATTATTGTAAAGCTCAAAACGCTTCTTCAAGCCCTCATCCATATTCAGAATTTTTGTTTTTGCAAGATAGCTCATAGGCATAAACTTCATGCCCAGGGCTACACCTGTAATATTGCCCGAAAAAGCTTCATCTGACATATCAACGGTAAATGACATCTTATGGATATCTCTTACAAGGTCGTCTCCAAGGATTTTAACGCTTGCTTCGTCAAAAATCTTCTGAATATATTCGATTCTGGCATCGGTGGGTATACAGTCAATTATCTTGTTTTCAAAAAGGTCACCTTTTCCGTTTTCGGGAAGCTCAAAGCCGTAAATAGCAAGAATAGCATCAATAAACTTTCTCTTGTCCGTAAGTCGGTTGCTTAAAAGGTCACTGTATGCTTCCGAAAGAGAAGCTATCTGTTCAATGTCACTCTGACGGTCATCGTCATTGTCATAGTTTATGCAGGGTACCTCACCAAAGTAATGTTCTTTTGCCTCAGCATGGGTGAACATAAATGTTGTAAGGTCTGAGCTTTCATATTCTCTTTCCGTTTTATCCGTATATACTGTTACCGCATAATACTTCTGATGGTTGATTCTTTCTCTTTGCTCAAAAATCATAAAGAAAAGATTTTTGTGTTCTATGCTGTTGTCCTGAACAAGGATACAGCATTGCGGCATAAAAACGGCACTTTTAGGAATCGGGTTTTCGTCGTCAGAAGCATATGTAAGCTCCTGCACATTGCCGAAAATACCGAGGTACTTTCCTATTTTTGAGTCGACCTTTGAAATAATCTGCTTATCATAAGCATCAATCACCGGAGAAATATCAATTTTTGTGTCACCTACCTTTTCCCATTCGTGAGCCACAACCTTGCCTTTTTTAACCGAAACCTCCTGAGGATTTGAAGAAAAAAAGGCTTTTTCTGTTTTCTTCTCGTTGTTGTCATACTTAACAGGCTCACCGAGAAAAAAACCACGAACAATCTTTACAACATAGTTACAGTAATTTACATTAACTTTAACTTCATTATCCTTTGTCTGCCCTTCTCTTTTCCCTCTGCCCAGGTACTCTTGATAGAGCATATTGAGTCTTTCAATTTCCGGTGTTGCTTTTTCAAGCAGGTACTTGAACACCTCATTCGATATATTTTCAACATCGGGTACAGCTTTTTTGTCTATATAAATTATCACTTTTTTACCTCCTAAAATACGCTCGGTTTTGTTTTTATAGTAACAACAGGTTTGTCAAGTATTGTAAGCGCAAAGTATCTAATATCATCCATTGCATGGTCGTGTTCTTTCGCCGGGCGGTCTTCAGCTGCTTTTTCATCCCAATGGTAAAGCGAAAACTCGCTTATACAGTCACGGCAGCAGTCGTTGATTTTGATTTGCCCTTTTGAAAGTAAATTTGCTGTTACCCTGATGCCCTCAACAACACTGTTCTGAGCAGGAATAACATAAATATGATTACGCTTCAAAAGAGTTATAAAAGAAGCTGCCGAGGGGTCAACTACGACAGCTTTGATTTTTAAGTTTCGGGTGAATTTGAAATATTCGTTTAAGTATTCATTGTCAGTCTTCTGAAAGCCCTCTTTTCGGCTGTTGAAATAATACTCTTTCACTCTGTACCAGGTTTTATCAGCTTCACAATATCCCCACAGCCCCATAGAAAACGGATTTACCGTGCCGTAGTCGATTGAAACATAAAATGTTGTGTATTTTCTGTCTATTGTAGGCACAATATTTTTCCCTTGAGCCTGGGCCGGGTAAATCAGCCCTTCCGCTTGAACCCACAAACCTTTGATAAACCTATCATAGAAAACACCCTGATAAAGGCTTTCAGCTCTTTCAATGGCTTCCTCGGTCATTATAGGATTATCATTCATTAAAAAGTGAAGATGAAGAGCCTTTTTTTCTTCTGCTTTTTTTATCCACTCTTCAAAGAACCAATGATTCGGACTTCCGGGATTACAGTTAAACCAAATCTTGCTTCCTTTTACGGAAAGCGTTCTTGCTACGGCCTGCTCAACAAAAGAGCGTGGCATAAGAACAACCTCATCAAGAAGTATTCCTGAAAGTGTTATACCTTGAATCAGTGCTGCAGAACTTTCATCTCTACCACCAAAAACATAAAATCTGTTCACTTTGCCCTGTCCGCTTATTGTGACCACATTTATTGAACGTGTGTATGTAACATTGTAATATTCGGTAATATCGGTTGCGGACTGCAACGGTGTAATGATATTTCTTTCAGTGCTCCGGACCGTTTTTCCACATATGGCAAAATCCGTATCGTTATAATACCTCATTGCCCAAAGAATGAAAGAAACTATCATTATACTTGTTTTTCCGCTTCTTACTGCACCGTCACATATTATGGCAGAATATGGATTGTTCTTTTGGTGGCACCATGTTAACACTCTTTTTTGCTTTATGGATATTTTTTCAAATGTCACTGTTCGCTACCTCCCGAAAGTGCTTCATAGAGTTTTGAAATTTCTTTGTTTTCTTTCTGATTGCCCTTTTTATTGTCGAGCATACCGAGATGTTTTCCAATCATTTCAAGTGCATTCAAAGCACCTTTGCTATCAAAGGTGTATTCTCCGGAAGGCTTCATTTTTTTATCTTCATAATCCCAGATGAGCACTTCTTTTGCCTGCATACACCTCATATAAACCTCAACCCATTGCATTACTACCCAATCAGCAGAAATGCAGAGTTTTTCAGCCTGTTCTTTCTGAAGCTCACGCACACGTGCGAGGATGTCAGGTTTTGTCAGGTTTTCACTTCCGATGGATCTTGCCGTTTTTTCGCTGTATCCTGCTCTTAGTGCAGCCTGAGTGGCGTTGTAATCAAAAATATATTCCCGGCAGAATTTCTCCTGCTTATCAGTAATTCTTATCTTGTTCTTTTTTTCCTTCGCCATTTCACCACCTCAATGTGTTGTTTTGAACAAAAATACAACGCAAAAACCGCCCGAGGAAACACGGACGGTTATGCGTGAAAAAAACATTAAATCATAGAGGACCTAAATGGAATTATCGGCACTTTTTGTAGATTTCCCATTTCTCTACACTATCATTTTATCATAAAAGTATTGCCCCATTTTCACTCTTTTTCTTTATCGAGCAAAAAAAAGAATTTTCTTCGATGCTTATAAAACTGATTTATACCACACGGTACATATCCTAATTTATCATAGCCGTAACCGAGAGTGACATTTTTCTTTAAGACTTCAATAATACCAATGTCAGCACCGCAAACAGCTTCAAGTGAACGGTCAATGAGCTCAATTTCTCTTTTCAGCTTACTCGCCCTCATAGCTTTTCTTTCTGTCGGCTTTCCCGGCTCACCTCCCATAACAGCAACCTCGGGCGGAACTGAAGATAAAGAGTACAGCTGTTCCAATTCAGCCCTTTTTTCTTCATACTGTAAGCAAAAGGCTTTAAGCTCCGCATATCTGTTGGGGCTTATGTTGTATTTATCTGACAGCCTTAATTTGTATGATCTTGACATCCTATCACTCCTTCCCAAGGTAGACTTTTATCTTTCCGGCACTTTCCCTGAGTTCGCTGAGCATCGTCTCATATTGATTTATTTCCCAGTCTTTTTCACCATTATGAGATTTTGCCCTCAGAATTTTCAATTTTCTTTTCACTA
>JAFUQS010000109.1 GCA_017472225.1 Clostridia bacterium
TTAATTTGCAATATCACTTATACATACCGAAAAAATGTTTTCAGATTGGCATAATTGCTTTCAAAGTATATAACCCACTATGACACTTTCAAGCCGAAAGTGTCTGTTTTTATCAAAAAAATATGAGACACCTTACAAAAAAGTGTCTCACAACTGTATGACTATTTATTTCTGTCCTTAGCAACCTTCCGAATTCTTCGGAGGGATTTTTTTGGTTGTAGGGGGCTTGTTTAATTTGCAGCAGAGGGTCGCCCGGCTCCGGTTATATCCGTTTCTTCTTGTTTTTTCTGATTATAACTGCTGTCCGGAGTATAAGTGCAAAGAATATTATCCATATTGAGTATGTGATGATAAAATGAACAAGATAACCCTCTGTGTAAATCGTCGGATCAAAAATAAGGAACGGACTTATTGATGTGAAAAACGGTAAAATGATTATTGTGGCAATATAGGTAATCCACGAAGCTATAAGATATGGATGCTTGGTGTTTAAGGCAAGAAGCAGACCTAAAACTGCAACACCGCCTGTTCCTACTGCATAAAATTCACCGCCGATTATAATCAGGAGTACTGTTATGAGAGCAAAAATTACTGCAAGAACAATACCTACATATTTTCTCACGATTGCTTCACTGCCTGTGTTGTGAACATAAACATAAACAGGCTCAGGCTGTTCTTCACAGGCCTTCGTGACCGGGGCTGCTTCATCTTTTCCTTTTATAATATAATCAGTTGTAACGGAGAAAATTTCGCTCAGATGTGAAATCTTTTCAAGCTCCGGCACACTCGAATTATTTTCCCATTTTGACACGGTTTGCCGTGATACATCGAGCCTGTCGGCAAGGTCACCCTGCGACATATTATTCTTCTTTCTTAATTCATAAATTCTTTCACCGATGGAATTCATTACAATCATTCCTTTCCGCTTTTATCTTATCACAGGGTATGAAATTTGTCTATCAAGGTTGTTTTAAAATTTAGCAACTGACAGTTGCTTTTAAAAAACTGCAGGAAAAGAGAGAAGCGGAAAGCAGAGCGGGGGAAGCTATAAGCTTTGAAGTGAATATACAATAAATACATAAACACAAATGTTCCAATCGGAGTGTTTTTTTCGAATAAGCATTGATATTTTCTTCCTTATATGATAGTATTTCTATATAATAAATATAGAAAAGGGGAATGTATCATGAAGAAATTCATTGCAATTATAATGTGCATGATTATGCTGTGTACACCGTTGACTGCATCTGCCTGTGTTGACAGCGAGGCGTTGTCTGAGGAGAACAGTATTACACAGCTCCTTGATAAAAAATGGAATGTTAAAACAAGCGAAATTCATCCCGAGCTTCGTACGGTCGGTAACCTTATCAGAACAGTTATGCCTAACTTTACTGTCGGATTTTTCAAGCTTGCAAATCTGTTTCTGGATAATATCGGTCTGCCTGACCTTACAAGTGAGATAAAATATGAGGAAAAGTACATAGCCCGTGAAGACGGAAGTGAGCTTCGTATCTGCGTTTATTCACCCGAAGAAGCAAAAGAAAATGTTCCCGGACTTCTCTGGATTCACGGTGGAGGATACGGCCTTGGCACACCTGAACAGGACTTTGCATTTATCCAGAGCTTTGTTGATGCTTCCGGTTGTGTTGTTGTGGCACCGGATTACACCAACTCAACAACTGCACCTTATCCTGCGGCTCTCAACGACTGCTATGCTGCACTTTTGTGGCTTAAGGAAAACGGTAGTGCTTACGGCATGAGGGCTGATCAGATTTTTGTTGGCGGTAACAGTGCCGGTGGCGGACTTTGTGCAGCGGTATCACTCAAGGCAAGAGATGAGGGTGATGTGAATATTGCATTCCAGATGCCGCTTTATCCCATGATTGATGACAGAATGATTACCGAATCCTCACAGAACAATGATGCACCCATCTGGAACACAAAATCAAATGAAATTGCATGGGAGCTTTATCTCGGTGAGGACTATAAGACGGAAAATGTGTCAAAATATGCAGCACCTGCCCGTGAAACGGATTATAGAAAGCTTCCGCCCACACTGACCTATGTGGGAACGGTTGACCCCTTCCTTGATGAAACAACTCAGTATGTTGAAAATCTCAAGGCTGCAGGTGTTGAGGTGCAGTTCACGACTTTTGAAGGCTGCTTCCACGGCTTCGACCTTCTTTCGTGGACAACTCCGGCGAAGGAGTCAAAGGAATTTTTGATTGACGGCTTTATGTATGCGGTGGAAAATTACACTGCTGAACAGAAGTGATATACTATTATATATAATAAATCTCTCGCTTGGTTAGCCGAGTGTTCGTAAGGACACTCGGCAGTTTTATTCGCCATACGGCGAGTGATATTGCTTTGCAGTTTTATTGTGCTTTGCACAGTGTTATTGTCCTGCGGACAGCTTTTGCGAATAAAATAAAACTGAAGCCGCAA
>JAFUQS010000110.1 GCA_017472225.1 Clostridia bacterium
AAAATGAGCCGCTTGGTTTAATTTGTTCCGTAAGGTTTGCTATTGTCTAATTTATTTGTCTGCCTTTCCACAACCTGTAGTCCGACAGTCGCTCCCGCTACAATCTGCTTTCTGAAAGAGAATTCCTCTTTACGCTGCTATTCTTTCTTTTTAATGATTATTTATTTTTTACAGACTCCTTATTGTTTTATCTTTTCCTGACTACTGACTACTGTCTACTGACGCCTGACCCCTGACTACTGTCTACCGACTACTGACTACTGAACCTGTCCCGCTGCGGAAACAACAAACGAAGGCGGGAAGAAGCTTTATAAAAAGCAATCGATTACGGGATTTATCATAAGTAATGAAAAAGCAGAAGTCGGGGCGCTTCGTAGTTTGTTGTTGAAGGCGGACTAACGGTATATTATAAAAATAAAAAGCCGTGTCAACAAAAAAGCGTGCTTTTGCTTACTTTTATCACAACCGATAAAAGTAAGTGCCCAAGCGGCATGAGCGTACGGAGTTAAAGGAATAAATAAAACCTTGCCGTTTTGCAACACGGCATATAAAAACGAGGATAAATACACTTTAAGTGGAAAGTAGTCAGTAGTCAGTGGTCAGGGGGAAGGTTAGACATCGGTAAGCCAATAGTGTCAGCACATAGGTAAGCCGGAGGTAAATACACTTTGAGTAGACAGTAGTCAGGGGTCAGGAAAATATAAAAACCATTGTATCAAGCCTTCAGCTTTCCACAATGGTTTTTTCATGTTTAACTGGTTGTTTTTGTGTTCAAAAGAGATGTCTCTTTGCATCTCTTTTGATTGTATAATCAGCTTTAAATATAGAAATCAACCGATATTCCGTAATGGTCCGAAACAAACATTCCGCTTACCATTTCATCAATAATCTTGTATCGTTCAACCTCAGTTCCTTCGGGAAGGAAAATAAAGTCGATGGGCTCACCCTCGGTATATTTGCCGTAATCATGATAAGTAATACCACTGTCACTGTTTTCGGCAAGGTATTTGCTGTCCTGAAGAAGAGTAACCATTTCGTCGTAAACAACGCTCTTTTCGTCGGCATTGAAGTCACCTGTGCAGATAATCGGCTGACCGTTTTTCTGAAGCTCGGTGATTTTCTTGTTAAGTGCCTTCACCTGAAGCACCCTTGCCTCGTCACTCACATGGTCAAGATGGGTGTTGATATGGGTGTAAATTTTTCCGCTTGCCTTGTTTTTCAAGGTTGCCCAGGTTGCAATTCTCACACAGCCGGAATCCTCATACTTCGTGTATGGCTCATCAGGTGTATCCGAAAGCCAGATTGTGCCACTGTCTGTAAGCTCGTATTTATCCTTGAGATAGAACACTGCAGAAGCCTCGGCACCGTCAGTTTCATCTCTCATCTGAGTAACACAAGCGTATTTATCTCCGAGCCTTTTCTGAAGGATTTTCATCCATTTTGCCGTTGCCTCCTGAACGCCGAAGGAATCGGGAAGATATTTCTCCATCATGGCGATGAAAAATCTTGAACGGACATTAACCGAGCCGAAGGTATCATCAGCACATCTTACATTGAAGGAAACAACCCTGACACTGCCGTCGGGCTTTTCGGGAACATTTTCAATGTTATAGCCAATCGGTAACCAGAAAAAGAAATTCATCAGGAATGAAAGGATAACTGCCCACGCTCTTTTCCAAATTGACATATCAATCTCTCCTTAAAATTTAACATCTGCACAAAGTCCGGCGTGGTCTGAAAGATACATATCACCGATTTTTTCATCGATGATTTTATAGGTATCAACCTCAGTGCCTTCGCTGACAAAGATGAAGTCGATGGGCTTTGTTTCAAGAAGGTTCTGTCCGTAATTAAGGAAGGTTGCGCCGTCGTCGGAGGTTTTTGCAAGATACTTCGTATCAAGAAGACAGCCCTTCATTTCGTTATAAGCGTCTGCTCCCTCTTTAGTGTTGAAGTCGCCTGTACACACAACGGGATTTCCCTGTGCCTTAAGCTCTTCGATTTTTCCCTTGAGAACATTTATCTGCTGAACTCTTACACATTCAAAAACATGGTCAAGGTGTGTGTTGACATGGGTATAGACCTCACCGGTTTCCTTGTTTTCAAGTGTTGTCCATGTTGCAATTCTGGGACAGAAGGAAAGAGTGAATTTTGAAGCGAATTCTTCGGGTGTATCCGAAAGCCATATTGTGCCGCTGTCCTTAAGCTCATATTTATCCTTGAGATAGAACACCGCAGAAGCCTCGGAAGAACCGGAGCCGTCTCTCATCTGACTTACACAGGCATACTCATCACCGAGGCTTTCTGTGAGAATATCAATCCACTCCTGAGTTGCCTCCTGAACACCGAAGGAATCGGGATGATACTGAGAAAGAGCAGCGTAGATAAGCTGACTTCTGCCCTTAACGGAGCCGTAAAGGTCGTCTTTGCAACGGACATTAAAAGATACTATTCTTACGGAATCCTCGCTCTTTTGGGGGATATTCGCAATTTCAAGGCTTTCAGGGGCGTGCATTCCAAATGTAAAGAGAAGTGAGAAAATGAATGCTGTTATTTGTTTGATAATTGCCATACTTATCTCTCCTTTTTAGTTCTTTTTAACAGTGCCGAGATAATCCTCAACCATGCTGACCATGTCAGGGTCAAGGTTAACAATTGGGAGTGAAAGAAGCTGACGGAGGGTGAAGGGCTTCACAACTGCCATAAGAGGACTCTTGAGAAGCTTTCCTGCGGCGCCCTTGACCATGCCGAGAATTTCTTCACTCTGAAGAAGGTCGCCCACCTTGTCGTCAAGGCTGTAGCAATCGGGGTTTGAGTCATCACTCTTGTCAACAAACCAATTGCGTACCATTGAAGCTGAGCCTTCGGGCATTGTGTATTCCTCGGGATATTCGCTGACACCTGTAAGGGTGAGGGTTTCCTTGATATCACCTGCAGTGATTGTGATTTTGTTTTCGCCTTCCTTCACGGGCATATCGGGGAAGACAAAAATGCCTTCTGCAGTAACTGTTTTTTGTTTGCCGTTAACCTTAAGGGTTACCTTGCCGCAGTTGGAATAAACCTTGAATTCCTTTTCACCGACAGTACGAAGGGGATATCTGTCACCAACAAGGTGAACAAACTTTTCATCTGACCAGAATGCCTTGTAAAGCCAGAAGGAATCCTTCTTCTGCTTTCTGTCAAAGGTTACGAGACCTTTGTTGTTTCTTCCCTTGACGCCGCCTTCGTTTCTCACTGCCGAGCCGAAGTCAAACATATTCCACACATAGGAGCCCCATATCCATTTGTTCTTGTTGATTGAGCTGATATAATGCTCATGGAAAACAGCCTGATAGCCTTCTGAATAATCGCCCTGTGAGGGATTGTCATTGAAATAGCCGAGCACGCCCTCAGCACCGTATTCTGAAATACCCATTTTAAGCTCAGGATTTGCACTGTGGAATTTTTCAAGCCATTCATCAAGTCCGTCGCAGGTTTTCATGTACCAGCCGAAGTAATGGTTATATGCAAGGATATCCGTAATTGAATTAAGCTCGGAGTTAACGGGACACATTGTGAACTGAGCCTGAGTTGTGGGTCTTGAGGGGTCAAGGAATTTCGCATATGTATTAAGCTCCCTGATTCCGTTTATGAGAGCTTCATTTTCATTGGTGATTGTAATTTCATTCTGAACGCCCCAGGTGAAAATACAGGGATGGTGCATATTCTGCTTGATAAGCTCCTCAAGCTGATTCATCGCATTTTCCTGAGCCTTTTTCTGATAGCGTGAAATTACGGGGATTTCAGCCCAGATGAGCATACCCATTTCATCGCAAAGGTCATAGAAATCGCCTGACTGCTGATAATGGGCAAGACGGATTGAGTTTGCGCCCATTTCCTTTATAAGCCTGAGGTCTTCAATGTGTTCATTCATCGTGAGAGCGTTACCTATTGCTTCTCTGTCCTGATGGCGGGAAACACCCTTGAGCTTTATGTATTCTCCGTTGAGGAAGCAGCCTTCATTTGCATCGAATTTGATATCTCTGAAGCCGAAGCGGATTTTTGTTTCATCAATTACCTTGCCGTTATCGGAAAGTGTTGCCCTGAGGGTATAAAGATAAGGATTTTTAAGACCGTTCCAGAGAATGGGAGAGTCAACATGAAGCTTCTGCTTGTCGCCTGCTGAAGCCACAACCTTACCTTCTGCGTCAAGCACCTCATAACGGACCTTTACCGTTGAGGTGAAGCCGGAAACAAGAGCCTTGACATGAACATCACCGTTGGTTTTTGCTGTGACATAAACACCCTTGCTGCCTGCATCTGTTAAAGAAAAATGAGTTTCGGGCACATCATAGATGAGGTTAACATCTCTGTAAAGTCCGCCGTAGAAGGTGAAGTCGGCAAAGCCGGGATAAATCTTTTTGCTGTCTGAATTATCAACGGTAACCTCAAGAAAGTTTTTCGGCGAAGTAAGAAGGTTGGTAATTTCAAAACGGAAGGTTGAATAGCCGCCCTCATGTCTGCCTGCTTTTTTGCCGTTGACAAGAACGGAGCAGACACTGTTTGCTCCCTTGAATTCAAGGAAAACCTTGCCTTCGTATCTCGGAAGAATTTTTGTGTAGGTACAGGCGCCTCTGAAATAACCGCCGTCACCGCCGCCCTGACCGTCAATGCCGTTCCATGTGTGGGGAAGGTTAACCTGTTCCTTCACACCCTCCTTGCAAAAAATCCAATCCTGATTAAGTGAAATAATTTTCTTCAATTTGTGTATCCTCCTTGTTGAAATAAAAAGTATTACCGAAAAAAAGTATAGCATATATTTTGCAAATATACAACTGAAAAAGTCTTAAAATAAGTTTCGCTATTTACTTGAAGGGCACTTTGTGATAAAATACTATCAGCAACAAAGGACGGTGAAAATATGAAAGCACCATTGGCAGACAGAATCAGACCTCAGAGCATATCCGACATGGTTGGTCAAAGGCATCTTCTTTCTGAGGGCAAGGCGTTGAGAAATATCATTGAATCAGAAGAAATTCCCAACCTTATTTTTTACGGCCCTTCGGGGGTCGGCAAAACCACCCTTGCCTCAATCATAGCAAAAAGGACAAACAGAAAATTTCACAAGCTCAACGGAACCTCGGCTTCAACGGCTGATATCAGGGCGATTGTATCCGAGCTTGATACCCTTGCCGCACCAAACGGAATTCTTTTATACCTTGATGAAATTCAGTATTTCAACAAAAAGCAGCAGCAAACCCTTCTTGATTATATTGAGCGAGGGGAAATAATACTCATTGCCTCCACAACGGAAAACCCTTATTTTTATGTTCACGGCGCAGTTCTCAGCCGTTCAACAGTGTTTGAGTTCAAAAGCATTACAGCCGAGGATATTATCCCCGGCGTGAAGAAGGCTTTTCAGTTTATGGCTGAGGAGAGAAAGACGGAAATTATTGCCGATGATGAGGTTGTTCTGCACATTGCACGTTCTTGCGGCGGTGATGTGAGAAAGGCGATGAATTCCGCCGAATTGTGTGTTTTGAGCACACTTCCCGATGATGAAGGGAAAATAGTTATCACAAAAGAAAAGGCAATGGAGCTCACACAGAAAAGCGCAATGAAGTATGACCGTGAGGGTGATGAGCATTATGACATTCTTTCCGGCTTTCAAAAGAGCATGAGAGGCTCAGACCCCGATGCTGCCCTGCATTATCTTGCAAGGCTTCTTGAAGCGGGTGATATGCCTTCGGCAATAAGAAGGCTTCTTGTTTGTGCCAATGAGGATGTCGGCCTTGCATACCCGATGATTATACCAATTGTTAAAGCGGCAGTTGACACAGCTCTTATGGTGGGTATGCCCGAAGCAAGAATTCCTTTGAGCAATGCAGTTGTTCTTGTGTGCAACAGCCCGAAATCAAATTCGGCTTACCTTGCCTATGATGCGGCGGCACAGGACTTGCGGCTCGGTAATTCCGGACCCATTCCCCGACAGCTTCAGAACAAGCATTTTGACGGTGAAGACAATCAGAACAAGGGTCAGTTTTATAAATATCCCCATGATTATCCGAACCATTATGTATCTCAGCAGTATCTGCCTGACAAAATTAAGAACAGAAAATATTATGTTTTCGGCGACAACAAAAATGAGCAGGCGGCAAAGGAATATTGGGAGAAGGTCAAAGGGAAAAAGCAGTCAGGAAAAGATTAAACAAAAAGGCATCTGAGTTTAAAAATTCAGATGCCTTTTAATTTTCAGGTTATTATAATCTGCCGCCTTGCCGATGAATGAAAGCAATATTTTTTTCTTGTGTTATCTGCTGTTGGCAAGAGCTACCATGTCAAAATAGAACTGTTCAAAGGATGTGGGGTAATCCTCTGTGCCGCAGAAGTCGAAGTGGTCCATACCCACCATTGTGTCGGTGTAGTACCATCTGCCGCTTGTGATTTCTTCGCCGTTTGCAATTGCATCCTCATAGTCTGTTGCAGTTGCTGCATCGACTGTGGGATAAAGAGCTGATGCAAGGGGTACGATACCGTCGTTAACCGCCCAATCGCCTTCGATTTTAATGCCGTCAATTGTTGTGCCCTCTGTCATGCCGATCATGGCTGAGGAAATATAGAAAATTGGATTAAGGGAGTCCATCGGAGTCTGCTTGCCGAAGGGACCTTCTTCAGTTGTTGCTGTTGTATAGGAATAGTAATAGGTGTTTTCTGCAAGCTTGATTGTTTCATTGAGCTCTGCAGCACCTCTGAGTGTCATGTCATAACCGCAGTTGTCATTTGCTTTATAGAAGTTCTTGATAGCCTTAAGGTCGATTTTTGCCTTGTCCTCACCCTGCTTGGGAGTGATTCCGAAGTGACCGAGCTGAAGTGAGAACACCATGAAGTCGTTTCCGAAGAATGCACCAACCATGTTGAGTGCTGCGGAAATTGCAAGCATTGTAACACCGGGGTCAAACAGAAGGTTTGCAACCTGTGAGCCGTTGTGAGGAGCAGAAAGTGTGATGCATGAGTGAACACTGTCATGTCCGCCGACAAAAAGCGCACTTGTGTCACTGCCTGTTGCGGCAACCTCTTCTTCACAGCCGTAAGCCATGAGTGAGGTGAAAAGGCGCACGGTTGCACCGCCGAAGGAGTGACCGACAAGGTTGATTTTTTCAGTCATATCCCAGCTTTCGCCCATGATTGCCTTACCTTCATAGTTGAAGCCGTATCTGTCATGACCGTGAGCTTCTGCGTGTGCAGCACCGTAGTCAACAACAGTACCCATAAGCTGTGCATAAAGCTCGCAGGCTCTGTCCCATGCACTGCTGAGGGGACCAACTGCAGGAGCATAGGCTTCAACACCCTGTTCATTCAGAGTTTTGATAATGTCGTCGGTGGAGCCGGGAAGAAGTCCGCCGCCCCAATAGGGAGAAACGGAATAATAGTCGCTTCCGGGAGCCCAGCCGCCCATACCGTGAACAAAGATATAGGGATAATCTGTTTTGAAGGCACTTGTGTCAAGTGTGGGAGCAGCTTCCTGTGTGCCCTCTGCTGAGGCACAAATTGAAGCAAGTGAGAAAATCATCACAATTGAAAGAATGAGGGAAATTAACTTTTTGGATTTTTTCATAAATACCTCCGTCTGCCGGAAAAGGCAATTTTTTAACAATTATTGTATACAATACACATTATACTTTATTTGTTCATAAATGTAAATATTTTTTTAAGAAAAAAGGGGATACAAAAAAGACAAATCCCCTGTCAACGCACAAAATCAAATACTTAAACACACAAAAACCATTGTAAAAGCTCAAACGCTGATACAATGGTTTTTATCTTTTCCGGGCTACTCAAGGTGTATTTAACTTCGCTTTTATGTACCGTGGTGATGAACGGTAAGGTTTTATTTATTCCTTTAACTCCGCTCGCTCAAGCCGCTTGGGCTCTTACTTTTGTCAAGCGTGACAAAAGTAAGCAAAAGCACGCTGGCTGATTAGCTTCCGCAAGAACTAAAAATACCGAGTCAGGTTTTGCTACCCTTTACTCGGTATTCTTTTCTGCTCACCGTGGATAAGAAAACAAGGTTTCTTCTTATCGGTATTTTCAGATTGCTCCGTTGTGCCATACCACGGCTCGGTTGCCGAACAGCTCTAATTAAAACAACACTTAATAAATTGAGCCGCTTGGTTTAATTTGTTCCGTAAGGTATGCTATTGTCTAATTTATTT
>JAFUQS010000111.1 GCA_017472225.1 Clostridia bacterium
AAATCTGCCTTCGGCAGTCATAATAGCAACTGTTGATTTCTTGTGTTTCAACATATAATCCTTATGCAACATGTCTCGCCTGCCGGCTCGGTCGGTGCTTCTGCTTTGCAGAGGTGTCCACCGGACACCCGCACCCCATTTTCCGAGGCGGATTTTTGCTTCTTCGGGTGGAAGCGTGAGGTTAGGTATCATATAGTCACCAACACGGCGATATTCAAGTTTTTTGTTCTGTTCCATAATCATTTGTCCTTTCCTTTTTCAATAAAAGTGTCGTATGTAAATCTTGCACCGAGCCTGAAGCCTACTGTGAAGCTGTTTGCATTGCAGAGGCTTGAAAACTTGATGTAAGTTGCAACATAGTCGGCAAAGAGCTCCTGTTCCTTGTCGGCGAGAATTGATGTTAGATGTTCCTCTTTTCCGGAAAGCTCATTAAGGCTCTTTTTTACTTTTTTGGTGAGCTCTGTCGTGCATTCCTGTGGCTCGATATTGCCATAGTAAAAATCTTCAATGAAGCTCACAGTATCACCACCGCCTTTCACTTTTATCAATGATTTTGATAAGCAGCTCATCAACATCCTCTGTGGGTAAATCCTTTTCCAAGAGCTTATTGCGAAACTCATTCATACCATTGACAAGCAAATTGCACTCAAAATCCGTCAGCTTGATTTTTACCTTTTTAGTCATAAGAAAACCTCCTTGTTTTTGATAGTTTCATTCTATCTGACAGCAAGAAAACAATCCAATATGCCAATTTTTTGACATAAAAAAGAGACTGTTTACGGACGGAAAATTCCATTAACAGTCTCATATTTTTTTAGGTATAACCTTACATCAAAAATTTAAAGAACAAGTTTCTATGCACATTTTTTGCATCGATTGATGTGAGTTTGATGTAAGATGTAATTTTTTTGTGTTTTACTCCCCTCAAAACCTCAGTAAAATGGGGATTATTGAGAGTTTTATTTATCGAGGCTCTTCATTGTCGGGATATGTATTATATCATTTTAAAATATTTAAGTGCATCCATAATGGCGTCTTCTTTTTCCTTAGTACACTGTGGTACCCGGCTTTTGCCTTCGCCCTTGTTATAACACTCTCTTTCAATAATGCCACACTTAGTTTTAACCTGAGATATATAAAGAGAAGATACCTTCAAATTGAACTTGTCAAAGACATAATCCTTGATTTCCTGATATGTTGCTTTGGTTTCAGCTGCAGTAACATCAATCTCTGAAAGGTCAAGTTTTATGTCGATATGTGTGTCCGGTCTGCGTTGGGACAAAAGAACAACCGTTTCGACTGTTGTTTTTTCATTCGGAACAGATATTTCAGCGATATTTCCGTCATCCCCATCATAACAGATGGGAATGCGGAACTTTATCTTTTTTAGAATCTGTCCGTTTTCAGTCGGTTCCGGGTTAATCTCAATGCGTTCAATAATGCTGCTGAGAAACTCTTTCTTTTCCGCATCGGTGAACTTCGGATATATTATATCAAAGAATAACAGAAATTGATATACCTTTTCCTGAGAAATTTTATCTTTACGTATATTTTCAAGCCTTTCATAAATAATGGATAACTCTTTTTCCGTTTCGTTTATATCACGATACAGGGAATCAAGCCTTAACTGCATATCATCATATTTCTTGTTGTAAAACTCATCAAACACATCAAGGCTGTCCATAGCTTTGCCGAGCTTTTCTTTTGCCATATTAAGCTGACGGAGTTTCTTGTTAAGGCCTGCTATCTCTGCTTCAATTTCCGCCGTATCAATCCTCGCATTTATCTTATCTTTTATCGCTTCCTCAAATTTCGGATTTTTTACTATTTTTGATACAAATTCTTCAACGGCTGAATTAACCTTTTCCTGATGGATTTGCTTTTTATAGGTGCATTTATGACCGTCAAGCTCCAAACGATGCTTACAAGCATAATACCAATAATCACGGTAAAAAGTGCCATCCTTTTTTCTCTTTCTGCTTACACTGCCGTACATAGGCTGACCGCACTCGGGACAGCAAACGATACCCGATAGCAAGTGTTGATGCTCAAGACTGTATGTCTTTTCATTTTTTATGCCGGTTTTCTTCCTTTTTGCCTGTGCTAAAAGCCAGTCTTCTTCAGATATAATGGCATCGTGTACACCGTCATAAACAGGATATTCATCTTGCTTTACGATATGAAATTCATTTCTTGCACCATTAACTTTTTCTGTTTTTCTTCTGCCGTATGCTAACTTACCACAGTAAACGGGATTATCTAAAACAAGCTTAACAAAGTGTGCAGAGAATGTACTGAGTGTACCGTTCTGCCTTTGCTTTTTCTCATACCCATGTTGGTTAAGATATTTGGCAATACCATTTGCGCCCATATTGGTGTGAATGAATTTATCGTAAATAACTCTGATTGCCTCGGCTTCATCTTCAGCAATTTTAAGTTCACCTTTATCAAGATAATATCCGTAAGGGGCAAAACCGCCGTTCCATTTACCTTCTCGTGCCTTTTGTTTTCTGCCTTCCATAGTCTGTACAAGAATGTTCTCACGCTCAATTTCAGCAACAGCGGATAAAACAGAAATCATCAGCTTACCGCTATCCTTTGAACTGTCTATACCATCTTCAACACAGATAAGATTTGCACCGTAATCCTGCATAATCTGCAAAGACGAAAGTACATCAGCAGCATTTCTGCCAAAACGGGACAACTTGAAAACAAGCACATAATCCACACCGTCTTTGCCGCTTTCTATATCACTGAGCATTCTTTGAAATTCAGGTCTGCCGCCTATATTCTTGCCAGAGCAACCTTCGTCACTGTATATACCGGCAACAATCATATTCTGATATTCAGCATATCGTAACAGCTTTTCTTTCTGTGCATCAAGACTGAATCCGTCAACCTGCATTGATGTTGAAACACGGATATAGATGTAACAAATTAATCTTCTCATAAATTTTTCAACTCCTTATATGTTTTCAGCTTTATTATATTTTTCTTTCTCTTATTCGACAAATGTGTGGAGCAGGATTAACCTGCCCCACAATGTTTTTATGCGGTTTGCTTTTCAGCTTTTTTATTTACTTCTGACTTAACAATATCGTCAAGCATCGGCCCGTACTTTTCTACCATACAGGCAAGAAAATCAACCATTCTGTCAAACGCCGCACTTTGCTCCGCCGTGAACTCACTTGGCTCAATACGAAAACTATATTCACCCTTGGTGTTGTTCAGAATGGTTTTTATTAGTTGTTTGATTCGTTTAAACATTCTCTTCACCTCGCATCCCTATCTCTCTGTTTAATCAGATACTTTCTGTAATACTCGCAAGCCTTCAGTACAAACTCCTCAAGCTCTTTCTTATCTGCCCTTGGTGAAAACTGCTGTAATTGTTCAAGAGGAAACTTTATCGTTTCTCTTTGGTTTGCTTTATCCTCTTGCATAATGGTTTCAATCTGTTCTGTGTTCAATTCGTTGCTCTGACTCAGTTTTTTGAAGCGGACTGCCTGCGAAAATGAAGGCGTGCGTTCTTCTTCCTCTATCGTGCCGAGAAGGGCATACTGTTGCTCTTCTGTGAGATAGGAAAGTTCAACAGCAGGGGTAAGCGCAATTTTACCTTCGTCAACAAGTTCAAGGAGTTCAGGGATGAGGTTTGTCAGTCGGATATATCGTTGAATTTGAGCTCGACTTTCGCCTGTCTGCTCACCAATTATTTCATCTGCTCTTAACTTCGTCTCAAGTTGAGACGAAGTTAAATCTGTACGTTTGCCCTGTGATTTCAATGCTTCATACTTGAGCTTATACGCAAACGCCTTCTCGCTCGGTAAAATATGTTCTCTGTGCAGATTGCTGTCAACAAGCATAATTGCCGCTTCATCTCTGCTTATCATCCTCGTAAATTCAACAGAGCACAGAATGTTTTTGTTGTCAAGAGAAGTAGCGAAGCGACTCTTGATAATGGGAACAGGGTGTGATTACCTATTATATTATGAAAAAACAACAAAATATCTTACGCTTAACGATTTTTATTTTTTTTGGTGATATTCTTTTTATTTGAAAGATTTTCAATTGCTTGAGCACACAATTTAGTTAAAGGTATGCCTATAGCTTCTTTATAATTAAAACCTAATAGCTGCATGGTTTTTAATGTATCTACATTTACAATATCTTTCAATGCTTTTAAAGATTCTATCCCATCAGCTTCAATAAATTGACTTAAAATGTCAATAACAAGTTCAATAGTATTATGAAGATGCTCAATGTCCTCATCACTAATTTCAATTTTTTCTAATTCATGTCTATAAGCCTGAGCTATACGTAGGATTTCTTCTCTTTCTTCAATTAATTCACTTATTATCTCGTTATAATAGTTTTTTATTTTCTCTGCATCGCGTTCTGCTTTTATTGTTTTAACTTTTGTGCTGACCGCCGTTGCAGTTCCTTTAACCGCCAGGGCTGTCAATTCAGTTCCCATCTGTGCCAATGTAGCTTGTAATGTTGCATCCATTATTTTGACCTCCAAAACACATTCAAACAATTTGATTTTATTTAACAACACCTATTATACAATTTTTTTATAAATACTTATAACTTTTTTTATATCTGAAAACATATTATCTGCGCTTCGATGTTCACTTGGACTATTAGCTAAGGTAAAACTATACTTAGGTTCATGAAAATACATTTTGTCGTGACTTCCGGCTTCTAATGTGAATCCACATTTTTCAAATTTGCTGCGTCTTAATTGCAAAGATTTATCCTTTAAAGCATTTTCAATATTGTTCAATATTTCCTTGCCTTTACCCAAAAGCTCATTTTCTTTCAAAAACGTATCTAATATATCCTTTTGTCGAGTGTTACTATTCAATTTGGGCTGTAATTGAGAAAGCAATGTTATTACCAAGTCGTTTAATTCCCCATGGTAAAACTCTGTTATTCCAGTAGTTTTAAAAGATATCGTATCATTAATTTCTTTTTTTGCTTTGAAAGATTCTATGATTGAGTTTTTACAATCTAATTGATACTGAAGATCTCTGATTTTCTCTTCTTTCTTTTTTACATCCTCATCAAATGCAGCTAAAAGAGCATCACACTCTTGTTTTGTATCTGTTGCACTTTTACTTTCTTCTTCAAAAATTTTTCTATGGTAAAGAACTTGCAAATTACTCCAAGAATAATCATTTGTATTATCATGATTCAACACAGACTGTTGGAGTGTAGCACGAACAAAGGACGCCATTTGTTTGCTATCTAATTTACCATTTTCAAAGAAGTCCTCAATTGAAATAATTTCTTTGTACGTTGACTTAGAAAAATAAATACCAATATAGCCATTATAAGGATTATTGGAATTAGTCAATTCTTTCAATTTCTTTGAAAAGGTTTTATTCGGCTCAACTAATACATGTGCTATACCTGATAAACTGCTTGCCAATTTATTCTCATCAACAGAATATAAATTGGGGTTAAACCCATCAACACTTAAATATACTACTGGCAAATTTGTTTTTACTGTTCCACACATTATTTGCGCACATATATCCATATCTGCATCTTTCAAATAAATCGGTTTATCAACAATAGGGAAAACTCCCTTATCATAACAAAGATCGGCTTCAATTAAATTTTTAATTATATGAGGTTTATGTATTTTGGGCAAACTTCTCGAATAATTTTTCGTATGGCAAGAAAGCGTTATAGATATATTTTTTTCATCGTTTATCTCCGAATAGATGCAATCTGTAATCCAACTATTCTTATCTTCTCTATTTGCAAATCTTAACGCTAAAATCGTGTTAGAAGATATATTAGAATTCAAAATTGATATAGATGTATTTTCAAAATCTTGTTTGAAAAACTCTTTTCCATCACAATCAATTTCTTTAATTTTGTAATGTGGGCTTCCCTTAAGCCAAGTCTTTAAAACAGCTAAAACTTTTTCTTTATCCGTACTATCTTTTAGTCTGATTTTTGTTGTAAATAAATCCATTTTTACGCTCCTTTATTAATTAATATTACTTGTTCATTTACTGCTCTTATATGTTAAAGGCTATCTATTAAACTTTTTCTAACTTCAGCAAGTTCTCGATTTAAATCTTCAACATATTCTTTGCAAACATCTATGTAAAGATCTTTAGAGTATCCCTCGGTTTTTTTAAAACTTGACAATACATCACTGTCAAGCATCATTTCTAGTAATTTTGAAAAAACGATTTTAAAATCCGATTGACTCTCTGAACTGTTTAAATTTACGGTTAACTTCTCTTCTTCTGAAAAATGAAACATTAATATATCCGTTTCTCCAGAAACGGTCAATTCAACAACAATTATCATTCGATCCATAAATAACTCTCCTATCATTAAAAGCTTCTTTTCCGCCTTCAAGTGTATGTAAACTTTCGGCAGTCCAACTTAATTTGTCATTTTCATCTTTTATGTTAACAAGCTGATCGTTAAAGGGATTACCTATGTATGTACCATAGACCCCATTTTGATATGTTCTAAATATTGACATATAAGGCAATGTTCTAACAGCTATATTTGCATTATGCGTTGCGATTATAACAGCTTTGTGACGTTTAGCTAACTCAGATATTTGTGGCCTTATAATTGAATCCACATATGAATTTCCCATACCTAATTCGGGTTCGTCTAAAAAATATGCATCAGCTGGTTTTTTTAACCTTTTTTGCAGCAATAATATGCCTTTTTCACCATTAGAAGGTACATACTCTGTATTGTCGGCAGTAACAATTTGTTTTGAGATGCCGAGAAAATAAGCCGTTGAATTTATACTGTGGTCTATACACATTCCCTTCAAGCTGTCAATATGCGCTGATAATGAATCCGATGAAATCATTGATGTCGCTTGTAACATTTTTGATTTAATATCATTAAGAACTCTGATTCCCGACACAAATTCAGCTGTCTTTGACTCACTAGAAAGCATTCTAAAAAGTCTTCTAATATAAATTTCACCCTTATCTTCAAGTTCACCCAAATATTCAAGCTTAAAACTATTTTTATCGGTAATGTTCTCAAGTATTTTTTTTAGAGCTTTTATCAACATAATTCTGTTTTGAGCATACTCAATAAATCCAGTTGATGATGGCTTGGATACAGAATTTGAATTTTTGTCAGCAATGCCTTTTATGGCGTTTATACTATAGTTAGTAAGTTTAGTAGAATTCGCTTCCAATATATCAAGAATGAATTTACTTTTAATTTTGCTATATAAAACATCAAAACCATTTATTATATTAATTTTTTCTTCTTCTGAAATATAGTTATCTAAAACTATTCTATCTAAAGACTCTTTAATATACTTTATTGTTTTATAATCGTCGGCATGCTGAGTATAACTTTCAGGACTAGGTACTATCAAAGTAGCAGCCTCCGTTATCTTCATCCTTTTTTTATTTGAATTATGATTTCTTGTTTTAAACCAACTTATATAATTTGAAAATAAAGTAGGGTTTGTATCTTTCCAATCGAAAATATATTCAAACTCTTCTTTGCAATCAGTTGAACCAACAATACTAATATTTCTTTCCATGTCAGTAGTTTTAAGTAGCGAATTAAATTCGTCGTCTTTTTGAGCACCAGCATATACAGAACATTCAATACCTTGTGATACCATACTTTGGTGGATAGATTCTAAAATCTTGCTTTTTCCAGTTCCCTTTTGACCAAAAATTATATTAACATCGTCGTATATTTTTAAATCAATTGTTACAGAAGAATGTGGTTTTGCTTTTACATTATATGATTTTTTCTGATTCAATAGAGTTTCTACCACCGCTTCATCTCTTTTTGCTAGTAAGCAGAATTGAGAAAAACTTGATACTGGTAGTTTCAACTCTGAAAAATTGCATTCTTCATATTTATTCCAATCTTTCACATCGCTTCCGATAATTACATTGTAATCATGGTTAGCAAATACACCTAATGACCTGTTATTCTGTGTTTCATCGAAAACTCTCGTTGGTTCTCCTACAAGGCTTATCAACTTACACAAATCCTCTTCAGATATTCCTGGAGTTTTTTTATAGTGAGGAATATAAATTACATCACAATCATTTAATTTATCAAAAACAGTTTCAATGTTTTTAGTACATACTTCAATATTATCTCCTTCAAATAGCTCTTGCACCCTTGCATTGAAGGTAGATGTATTGTCAGGATTTGCAACTACAATAAGGTGATATTTATTACCAACTGAACCTTTAATATCAATTTCAACACCAGGCCATAATTGGCAATCATCTTTTACTGCCTCTTGTAACTCATTGAATTGAATTAAATCGAATGCATTAATAAAAAATTACATAAAGACAACTTAATCAAATATATATCAACTCTTCACAAACTATCTCTCTCGCCCTTGCTTCAATATCCCCCATTCTCTGAATCCACTCCATCGGGTCTTGTTCTTTCAGTTGTTCCGTCACACCTTCGGCTTCTTTCATCTGCTCAACAAGAGCATCAAACATATCACGAGTTTGCTCGTCTACATCGGCAAGGCAAGAATGCAGTTTACCACTCATAATCAGTGAATCATATACATATTTTTTATTTTTCTTAAGATAATGCTCATGCATTCTCCCCATCTACCTATTGTGCGGTCATCTTTGGGCTCGGGTAATTTTAGGTCGGGGAAATAATAGTCGCCGTGAAGGGTGTAACTGATACCTGTTTGTTCGTTGGTGGTGTGTTTGGGTAATGACATATAAAAGACCTCCTTGTATTTTGGTAAGACCATTGTACAAGGAGGTTTGAGTTTTGTCGAATATGCGGGAAGATTATTATTCAAAAAGACTTAACTGATTAATTTTATAAGACTTCATTTCTCTCACTTTTATCACATCATCTTCTCCAATCTCACCAAAAAGCAAGGGTGAATTTGGATTATGTAACAGAAAATTGTTAGAAACTATTTTTGTATTAAAATTTGCATAGCAATACAAACAACCATTTTTACAAGTGTTATATGCACCAATATCAATACTGGAAATACAACCACATTCTAATCGTTGGTTTTTGTCTTTTTCAATATTAAGTTTATATTTTCCGATACGTTCAAATCGATTTTTATCTATACAGCTTGCATGAGATATTCCAAATCGTTGAAGATTTATGTCTTCTGCACATGTATCAATGTAAATACCATGCTTTTTGGCAATTTCACTCAAAGCACCAATCAATTCTATTTTTTGTGAAGCTGTTGGTATTGTTATCCCTAATGGTGAAATGTTTCTTTTTGTTTTTTCATAGAAATCAACAAAACTTACAGTGCATTTTTCAGTATAGTTTGCAAGTTTATCAACTAAAGACTCAAAATACTTTATATGGTATTGCATGTTGTATTTTTCGTTAAATATAATTGGATCATAGCGCCAAACAACTTTATCTTTACCAATCTCAGTCGATAGTCTTTGAAAAGCCGGGATAATTACGTCTTTTTTAGGTGGAATATTTGGTTCTACATCGTTTCCGTAAGAATTAAGAGTAAACTGAAAATAATATGTGTATTTTTCAAGTTCTGATAATCTGTCTAACATTGGTGCAGGGTTTTTTGTCCAAAAAACTATACCGTCAACAACATCGGGAGAAAGTGAAATTTTTCCTACTTGATGTATATTCATTGGATTTCGAACATAAACATACTCATCTTTTATTCGATTAAAAAACCAATCTGAATAATAAGAAGGTATATCAGTTCTTCTGCTTGCGCTTATAATCATAGTTATTTCTCCTACTCGACTTCTATGAGCATTTGTGCACTTGAACATTGCCTCCAGGGCTCATAATAGCTAAACTCTCTTGGGATTTCAAACAAAATATCAGTTGATCTATGTCGCATGCCATAACGCTGATAATCGCTTTTAATATTATAGTCAAAATAAAACATTGAATAAGTTCCATGTAAACCAGCCTTTGATAATTCCTTACATAAATCTTCAAAATGATCTCTACCTCTGTTGCAACTGTTTACATCGTTTATAAGTATTACTAAAGGCTCATTTGATTTTTTATGAACAATTATGTTAGAGATAAGTTTAACATAAAAATCTTTAATTTTGTTTATCTGATTTGTATTATAAAGGTGTGATATAAGGTATTGGATAACAATAACATTTGCTTTTTTTAAAGTTCTAGAGTTTACATAATCAATCGCATCTTCATACAAAAATTTAGCCCTCATATCAAGTGCTGATTCTTCTGCGTAAGTTTTTATTTCTTCATGAATAGGCAGCCATAAATCATTCTTATCTATTCCTAAATATTGTATTCTTTTGTTTGAATCAGTTTCTTTAACATACTCTTCAAATGCCATTAGGTCAGGACAACCACCACAGCCAATAGACAGTATGTGATAATCATCAATATCCTTCAGTGCTGGACTCTTTCTTAATAGATACAACATTTCCGATGCATATTTAAAAGAATAATCGCACACATAGAAATTTAAAAGATTTGTGCAATCATAATCTTTTTTACCGTTTGGATATTTTGTAGGAAAGTGAATCTCATCAAGACATGTTTTGCATCCACCGGAGCACCCATCCTTATGATGACATCTCTTACAAGTATTTTCCGAACGGTTGTAGTTTTCATTGCAAAAATCTGTCATATGATATATAAGCATTTTTTTACCTCCTTATTTTCATTGACGCTTAACACCATCATATATATAAGTGTAAGAAATGCTAAAAAGTAACAAATTTTTGAAAAATTTCTTAAAACTACTGTACCATCCTAAAATGCCTTAACGCATCCATGATAGCATCTTCTTTTTCCTTCGGGCATTTAGGCACTCTGTGTCCTTCTTTGCCTTTGTTATAATTTTCACGTTCTATTATCCCACACTTGGCTTTCACCTGTGAAATATACAGCGTAGATACCTTTAACCCAAACTTATCGAGCACATAATCCTTGATTTCCTGATATGTCGCCTTTGTCTCAGCTGCAGTAATATCAATCTCTGAAAGGTCAAGTTTTATGTCGATATGTGTGTCCGGTCTGCGTTGGGACAAAAGAACAACCGTTTCGACATGAGTAGTTCTCGGGAACATATCAACTGCTGTTGCTTCTTTTGTTTCATAACCGAGCTCATTGAACACTGCAAGGTCCCTTGCAAGGGTTGCAGGGTCGCAGGAAACATATACCACTGTTTCCGGTGACATGCTTGATACGGTTTCAAGAACCTCCCTTGAGCAGCCCTTTCTCGGCGGGTCAAGAACAACCACATCCGGTCTTATGCCCTCATCATAAAGTGTTTTTGCTGCACCTTTCGCATCGTCACAAATGAATCTTGCGTTTTCAATGTTGTTCAGTTTTGCGTTTTCCTTTGCATTTTCAATCGCCTGCGGAATAATTTCAACACCAATAAGACTCTTCGCCTTGTCTGCCATTGTAAGACCGATTGTACCTGCTCCGCAGTAAAGGTCAAGAATCACCTCGTTGCCCGTAAGGCCTGCATATTCCTTTGCTTTGCCGTATAAAAGCTCTGTGCCCTCAGGATTCACCTGATAAAAGGAAAGGGGCGATATTCTGAATTTAAGACCGCACAATTCATCCTCAATGAAGTCGCTGCCCCAGATTGTGATACATTCATCACCGAGAATAACATTGGTGTCCTTTTTATTTATGTTAAGAACGATTGACCTGATGTTCTTTCCCGAAGACAAGAGAAGCTCAATGAGTCTTTCCTTTCTCGGTATACTGTCACCGTTAATTACAAGGCAGACCATCATTTCACCTGTTTTGTGAGCCTGTCTGAGATAAATATGCCTGAGAAGTCCCTTGCCCGTTTTTTCGTCATATATAGTTACGGGATTTTCAGCAATGTATCTTCTTATAAGAGGGATAACGGTGTGAAAATCCTCCTTCTGAAGCAGGCATCTGTCACTGTCAGTGATGCGATGGGTACGCTTTGAATAAAAACCGATTTGTATATTGCCGTCTTCACTCATACCAACGGGAATCTGAGCCTTGTTTCTGTAATTTTTCGGCTCTTTTATGCTGAGTATCTCCTTCACTTCAATTCCGAGTCCGCCTATGCGCTGAAGTGCATCGGTTACGGTCTGTTTTTTGATGTTCAGCTCCTCTTCATAGCTTATGTGTCTGTAAGCACAGCCGCCACAACGGGTATCAATTTCACAGTCGGATTCTATTCTGCATTTTGCTTTTTTTACTATCTTTTTGATTTTGCCGACAGCGTAATTCTTTTTCACCTTGATAATGTGTACAAGAAGCTCATCTCCGGGTGCGGCACCCTCAACAAAAACCGCCATATCCTTAAAACGACCCAAACCACTCCCCTGTGATGTGAGAGTGGTTATGGTAAACTTTATTTCGTCATTCTTTTTGATTATTTCATTATTTTTCATTTTTGTCACCGTGAGTAATAGCTCGGGGTTACACCGTCATAAATAAGCTTATGCGTATACTTCACCTCATCCTCCCAATCAACAAGAACAACTTCAAAATTATCAATAAGCTGAAGCTTTGAGGACTTATGAGGCAGAATATACTGCTCAAAATCACTTGAAAGATAGGTCGGTACATTCACAAGCTGAGAAACGATTTCCGTTTTTGAAAGGTCTGTTGTGATAAGAGGAAGCACCTTGTTGAGAAGAACATTAAGCTGAAATACATTCATGCCCTTTGCCTTGTTTGCAAGGGCAGTGAGAACATTTCTCTGCCTTTGTGTTCTGTCTCTGTCAGAGTCAATTTTACGAAGTCTGACATATTCAAGTGCCATGGGACCGTTAAGGTTATATGTTCCTGCACCTATATATTCATAGCCGTTGCTTTTCAGCTTACTTTTCAAAGCCTTGGCTTCTGCTTTGGTGAGTGTGATTGTGACTCCGCCCGCCGCATCAATAAGCTCCTGAAAAGCTGAAAAGGTTGTGCTGACATAATTATCAATTCTGATTTTATAATTATTTTCAATTGTCTGCATTGCCAATTGAGCTCCGCCATAGCCGTGAGCATGGTTAAGACGGGTGTTGTCATATCCCTCAATTGCAACATATGCCGTTCTTGACAGGGAAATAAGCTTGATCTTTTTTGTAACCTTATTGATGCTTACAAGAATCATGGCATCGGATCTTCCGTAGGGATAGGATTTTCCGCCTCCGTCAATACCCATGAGAAGAATGTTGAGAACATCCTCGCTATACCAGATTTCATTATTGTGGGCGTTCAGTTCAATAAGCTTATCGTTTTCCTCAAGCTCTGCTTTAACATCTTCATTTTCTTTGGCAGCCTGAATAATGGCTGTGTCGTCTTCCTCCTCCTGCTGACCGATTGTTACCTCATAAACACTGTTGTCCTTTTTCGCAATTATGCTGCCGTCTTTTCCTATAAGGAATTCAGATATGTGAAGCTTGCTGCCGTCAGAGAAGCTTGCATTACCCTGAGAATCAACAACAACTCCCGAGCTTCCGATAAAGCTGCCGTCCTGAAAAACAACATTTCCGTCTTTATATATTGTTGTACCGTCAGATAAAACTGCAAGTCCGTCGGCGGTGATGTAGGAGCCGTCCTTGAAAATCATGCTGCCGTCAGGATTTTTAACGGAGCCGTCAGGAAAGTAAATTCTGCCGTCAGAAAGAGTGAAGGAACCGTCGGCATTCATCTGAGACACATGAATGGTAATATATTCGCCTGTGCCCAACAGCACCTGAGTAGTCTGAGGCTCGGTGTAAACCACAGAAGGCCCGTCGGAGCCGTCATCGTAATTTATTTTATTAAGATAATGATTACCGATTGCAACAATGCTGCACACTGAAAAAATCACTGCCACAACAACAATTGAAGCAATTTTATGCTTATATAAAAACTCAGTCAGCTTCAGAAACAGTGCCTTTGCCTTGATTAAAAAGGGCTTTATGCTGCGCCTGAGCTGTTCAAGCTTTTGTTCCAATTTATCCATTAAAATATTCACCCGTTCAATTCAGTTATTATTTTCTTCTTGTTTTTCTGTTTAATCTTTCAAGCTCAATGCAGATTCTGAGTCCGCCGAGAGAGCTTTCACAGGCATAGATTTTTCCTGCGTGACTTTCAATGATTTCACGGCAGATGGAAAGCCCGAGGCCTGCCACCTTTCTGCCCTCATCCGAGGTATAAAGCGGTTCAAAAATAAGCTCATACTTTTCCTTTTCAACACCCTTGCCCGAATCATCAATGTGAATGTATACCCTTTCCTTTTCTGCACGGATATCAACCGCAATGATTTTTTCGTTTGTGCCGAAGTGCTTGAATGAGTTTGAAAAAATATTTCCCAGAACCCTTTTGAATTTGGGCATATCGAGGGCTGCTGCGGCATCCTCATCACCCTGAAGCTTTATGATGAATTTTGCGCCGGAATTTTCAATTTCATCGCCGTAATCCTTGATGATTTCATCACAAAGCTCTTTCATTGTTATGCTTTCGGTTTTGAAATCTCTGAGCATATTCAAGCTGAGATAATCATCAAATTCATCAATAAGGGCACGGATTTCTTCACTTTTTTCATAAACCGTTCCAAGATATCTTTTTCTTCTTTCCTCGCTGAGTCCATCCTTTCTGAGCTGCTCAGTGTAGCCCATGATGGAGGTAAGCGGAGTTTTGATATCGTGAGAAATTGAGGCGATAATTCGCCGCTGATTGTTCTGTTGACTTTCAAGATTCTTCGTCATTGAAACAAAGCGCTGATAGACCTCACCGGCATAACCCTTGATTTTAATCTGCTTGAGCTTACCTGTCTTGTCATATTCCTCAATTGCTCTGTAAAGTCCCTTAAAGGGTCTTAAAACAATTGTATATATTGTGAAAATCAAAAGGCACAAGGCGGAAAGACCGATAAGAAATTCCATAAAGAAGAACTCAACAAGACTTCTCACATCGGCAACATAATCACGAAGAAGATAAACAGAAGACTTGATGACATAAGCACTGCCCTGATACTCAAAGGGGGTCTGCACCTTAACATCAAGCGCCGACCAGGTTCTGCCGATAGAACGGGTGACAACCTTGTTATCGCTGTTTTCAATTACAATAACAATATCCTCATATTGCTCAACAATTTCGCTCCATGAGTCCACGCTTTGCTCCTGAGTCAGCTTCCCGATGATTTCATTGTTGTAATTCTGAAGAATCGCTTTATCGTTATAGGCAACATCAGCAACAGCCGTTGTTACCGATGCATTATAGGAGTAAGCAAAAGCTACAATAACCCCGAGAAAAATAAGAATTACCATGATATTGGTCTTTCTGCTTCGGATCATGCGCTTTTACCCTCCCTTCCGGCGGCAGTCGGACACGATATGTCTCAAATGTCCGATTTCACACGCCTTTGAAATTTTTCAGTATTTTCGGATGATCAGGATGACGAAATGCTTTCCGCCTTTCTGAGACTAATCACCGTAAAGACGGAAAATTCTCTCTTTCGGGCGGATTCGGATTTATACTTGTCACCCTGACTTATTTTACTACTTTAACAAATTTATAGCCTACGCCCCAGACAGTTTTGATATATTCATTGTCCGGGTCAATTTTGTCACGGATACTCTTGATGTTGACTGCAACAGTGCCTATATCACCGAATTCGGTATCCCACACATGGCTGAAAATCTGTTCCCTTGTGAGCACCTTACCTGCATTTTCCATAAGGTACTGCAAAAGCTGGAATTCCCTTGTTGAAAAGGAAACAGACTCACCTTTTTTGAAAACCTCATAAGAGCCGATACAGATTTCAATGTCGCCAACCTTGATTTTGCCTTCCTCCTGCTCCGCACGGCTTCTTTCCTCACGTCTCAGGTGTGCCTTGACCCTTGCAACGAATTCCTCAACAACAAAGGGCTTTGAAATGTAGTCATCGCCGCCTGTTTCAAAGCCCAGAACAGCGTCAACAGGCTTACCCTTTGCTGAAACAAAAATAATGGGACAGGACACCCTGCTTCTCAGGAATTTACAAAGGTCAATTCCGGAAATTTCAGGCATCATAATATCAAGAGTGATAAGAGAAATTTCAGAAGTATTGTCCAGTATGTATTCATAAGCACTTCTTCCGTCGGTTTTAATCACTGTTTCAAAGCCTTCATCTTCAAGTGCATCGGAAATAAGCTGAGCAATGGAAACATCATCGTCTACAACAAGTATTTTACTCATAGTTCTTCACCTTTCTTTTCCATATCTGTTTTTACATACCTATACAGTATAATATAATAATATAAATCTCCTTAAAAATAAAGAGTTTTTACATTAAATTCTTAAAATTATAATAACTTTTAAGTTTTAAAGAAGAAAAATGCCGTGTCCGCTTCACAAGTGAAAAAACTTAAGAAAGTCTTAAGAAATAAAAACGACAAAATTCCCGTATTTTATGGTATACTTACATTATAAAACAGGGAGGCGGAATGTAAAATGAGGATTTTGGTTGTAGACGACGAAGCTGAAATTGCAGACCTGATTGAGCTTTACCTTCAGAACGAAGGCTTTGAAATTCAAAAATGCTATAACGGCACCGATGCCGGCAGACTGATTGAAAATGAAGAATTTGACCTTGCTGTGCTTGATGTTATGCTGCCCGGTATTGACGGCTTTACCCTTTGTTCAAGAATCAGGGAAAAGCATAAATATCCGGTTATTATGCTCACGGCAAAAACCTCTTATATCGACAGAATATCAGGTCTTTCACTCGGTGCAGATGATTATGTCACCAAGCCCTTCAATCCCCTGGAGCTTGTTGCAAGAGTCAAGGCACAAATCAGAAGATATCACCAATATAACACCGCAGAGCAGACGAGCGATTTTATTGAAATTTCAGGGCTCGAAATGAACATTGCCGACCATAGCTGCCGGCTTTACGGAGAAAGCATTGCCTTCACACCCACCGAATTCAAAATTCTGTGGCTTCTTTGTGAAAATGCAGGCAAGGCAGTTTCCACCGAAGAAATTTTCGAGAGTGTATGGGGCGAAGATTATCTTGACAGCAACAACACTGTTATGGTACATATAAGAAGAATCAGAGAAAAAATGCACGAAAAGCCTAAGAACCCGAAGTTCATAAAAACCGTGTGGGGAGTGGGATACAAAATTGAAAAAGAATAAAAAGGAAAAGAAAAGCAAGGGTACACGCAGTGTTACAAATATCATTGTCCGTAATTTTGTTTTGAAAAACATCTTCTGCTTTGCAGCGTTTCTTGTAATTTACATAATCATTTACCTTTTTGCAAAAATTAACGATCATGTATATTATGTTATACAGGATTTTTATTTCAACATAATTGCCCCCGTTCTTCTCAATGTTTTTGAGCAGGATACGGTGAACTTCTTTTATGAGCAGCATTATTCGCTTTATTTTATTTTCTGCTTCTATGTGTTCATTTTCAATTGCTTCACCTGTTCTGTATCCACCCTCATTAACTTCAACAAAACCTATAAAAGTCTTGAAGCCTTCACCGACAGCGAAAGTGATATTGCCTCATTTTCAAAGGATTTTTCCGACATTGAAATCAGGCTGAAGGATATCAGACTTGATGTGCTTGAAAGTCAGAAGCAGGCAATTGAAGCGGAAAACAAGAAAAATGACCTTGTTATGTATCTTGCCCACGACCTTAAAACACCGCTTACATCGGTCATCGGCTATCTGACACTTATTGATGAATCACCGGAGCTGACAAGGGAGCAAAGGGCAAAATTCACAGGAATTGCCCTTGACAAGGCTTATCGCCTTGAGCAGCTTATAACTGAGTTTTTTGAAATCACAAGGTTCAACATCAACACCATAACATTGCAGAAAAACCGTATCGACCTGGGACTTATGATAAATCAGATTGTTGATGAATTTTATCCCATGCTGACAGAAAAGAACATTAAGGTTGACATAGACATTCCCGATAAAATTCTAATGTTTGCCGATTCGGATAAAATTGCAAGGGTCTTTGATAACCTTTTGAAAAATGCAGTTAATTATTCTTATGAAAACACAATGATAAGAGTCGGTGCAAGAATAAGGCAAAACAGGGTTGTTATCAAGTTCCGGAACAAATGCGATGAAATTCCCGAAGAAAAGCTTTCACGGCTTTTTGAAAAGTTCTATCGCACCGATTCATCACGAAGCTCGGGAACAGGCGGCTCAGGGCTTGGCCTTGCAATTGCAAAGCAGATAACAGAGCTTCACGGCGGCACAATCAAAGCAAAAAGCTCAGTTGATTACACCGATTTCACCGTCATTCTCCCCTATCTTTATGCCGGAGAAATTACTGATGAGCAGCTTGAGTTTTAACAAGGATTAACACTTGACATTACACCTTCGAAAATATATAATCATTAAGGATTATTTTTTCGGAGGTGTTTTTATGGCTGAAAAAGTTCTGGTTGGTATGAGTGGCGGTGTTGACAGTGCCGTTTCAGCTTATCTTCTTAAACAAGCCGGTTATGAGACCGCAGGTGTCAACTGCCGTTTTTTCAGATTTGAAGATGTGTTTTGTAACAAAACCGACACAGATGTTGATGATGCAAGAAAAACCGCCGAAAAAATGGAAATTCCCTTTTATGTTTTTGAGTTCTTCGATGAATTCAGGGAGAATGTTATTGATAACTTTATTTCAACCTATGAAAAAGGTGCAACACCCAATCCTTGTGTTGTGTGCAACAAGCACCTGAAGTTCGGTGCCATGCTCCGAAAAGCTGAACAGGAAGGCTTTGACAAAATAGCAACAGGGCATTACGCCAACATTGAAAGAGACACAAACGGAAGATTCCTTTTGAAAAAAGGCGCAGATATCACAAAGGACCAGAGCTATGTGCTTTATTGCCTCAATCAGTATCAGCTTTCACACACCCTTTTCCCCTTGGGCGGCATGACAAAGGCTGAGGTGCGTGAAATTGCCGGAGCAATCAATTTTGTTTCAGCAAGAAAAAGCGACAGTCAGGATATCTGCTTCATCCCTGACGGAAAATATGCCGATTTCATTCAGAAATACAGTGGCAGAATATATCCCGACGGTGAATTCGTTGACATGAACGGCAGAATTCTCGGCACTCACAAGGGCATTATCCGTTACACCGTGGGACAAAGAAAGGGCCTTGGTCTTGCACTGCCTGCGCCCATGTATGTCAAGGAAAAGGATGTGCCGGGCAACAGAGTTATCCTTTGCGACAACGAAACACTTTTCACAAGGGAGCTTGACGCTGAGGACATCAATTTCATTCCCTTTGATTCGCTTGATGCTCCGCTTCGTGTGAAGGCAAAAACAAGATATAAGCACACGGAGCAGTGGGCAACGGTTGAACAGACCTCACAAAACAGCTTTCACCTCACCTTTGATGAGCCGCAAAGGGCAATTTCAAAAGGTCAGAGTGTTGTTCTTTATGACGGTGAATATGTTGTTGGTGGCGGCATAATTAAATAAATTAACAAAAGCCTCGTAAAATGCCTGATTTTAAAGCTTTTTACGAGGTTTTATAGTACTTTAATACAAAAAAGCGTTCGTCATTTTGTATAAAAATTCCGTTGACAGTAGAAAAATTTTGTTGTACAATAATCATAATAATAGTATGGTGAACTGAAAGGACTTTTCGATTTTGAATTATTCACTCCTCAGCGATGAAGAACTTGTAAATCTGGTTAAAGAAAATGACAGCGAGGCTTTTTCGTGCCTCACTGCAAGATATATCGAAAAGGCAAAAATAATTGCTCTGTCCTTTAAAAATGTTCCCATTGAAAATGACGATCTGATTCAGGAGGCTATGACAGGGTTTCTTTCCGCAGTTTATTCCTTTAAAAATGACAGCGGATGTTCCTTTGCCACCTATTCGTCACGCTGCATAAAAAACAGACTTCTCAGTGTGATAAGAAGCTCCTCAGCGAAAAAGCGTATTCCCCATGAGTTGGTTGTTCCGTTTGAGGAAACAACTGAGCTTTCCGAAAATGTTCCCTCACCTGAAGAACACCTCATTTCGCAAAGTGAAGCGGAATATATTTCGTCTGTTATTTCATCCTCCCTTTCAAAGCAGGAGAAAGAGATTTTTATGCTTTATTTAACAGGTATGTCTTATGATGAAATTGCAAGGTCCGCCCGTATTTCACAAAAGGCTGTTGACGGAACCTTGCAAAGAGCAAGGAAAAAACTGCGTGAAAAACTCAGTTTATAATATGCCCCATAGCTCAAAGCAGAGCGTTGTTATCAAAGAGCCGGTGCAATTCCGACAAGGGCAATTAAATTCAAGCGAGGTAAAAAATCATGTACGAAGACAAAACACTCAAATGCAAGGAATGCGGAAATGACTTCATCTTTTCTGCAGGCGAGCAGGAATTCTATGCTGAAAAGGGCTTCCAGAATGAACCCCAGCGTTGTAAGGAATGCCGCACTGCTCGCAAAAACGCAGCAAAGCCTGCCCGTGAGCTTTTCATTGCTACTTGTGCATCTTGCGGCGGCGAAGCAAAGGTTCCCTTTAAACCCACAGAAGGCAGAGATGTTTACTGCAGCGACTGCTTTGCAAAGATGAAAGAGGAAGAAGAAGCATAATTTATATTTGGAAGTTTTTGTTTAATTACTTTATAAATAGTCTTTATGCAACCGGAGCATTTTGTTCCGGTTTTTCTTTTTTTCAGAGAAAATACACTGTTTTTATTAAAGCTCAACTCTGCCGCAGATACCAAAGCCTTTCAGCACCCGTGCAGTCTGACTCACAGGAAGCCCCATAACCGAAAAGTAATCGCCTTTGATTTCCTTAACAAGAACACTGCCGAAGCCCTGAATTCCGTAAGAGCCTGCCTTATCACTACATTCCCCTGTTTTCACATAGCTTTCAATTGTCTTTTCGCTAAGCTCATAAAATTCAACCTGTGTTGTGTTTGAAAAAACCTCCGAACGGTTTTTATCAGCAATGCATACGCCCGTTGAAACAGTGTGTATTTTTCCCGAAAGCATACGGAGCATTCTTTTTGCATCCTCGTCATCCTTGGGCTTACCGAGAATTTCATTTCCGAAAGCCACAACAGTATCACAGCCGAAAACAACGGCATTCTCATTGCTTTTCAGCACGGCAAGTGCCTTTCTTCTGCTCAGCTCACAAACGGTTTCCTCAGGAGTCATCTGCCCGACTATATTTTCGTCTGCATCTGACGGTATAACCTCAAAGGTATAGCCTGCATTTTCAAGAATTTCACGCCTTCTCGGAGAAGCCGAAGCAACAATAAATTTTTTCATCACAGCTTACCCTCCTGCTTAAGTCTCGCAACCTTGAGCACAAGCGCAACGGTCTTCGAGTCGGATATCTCACCTGCCATAACCATTTTCACAGCATCCCGAAGGGGAATTTTCTCAACGGATAAAAACTCACCCTCATCAAGGTGCTGATTTACAAGGTGAAGCCCCGTGGCAAGAAAAAGATAGATAATTTCACTGCAATAAGCAACCGTGGGATAAACTGTTCCCATGGAAATAACCTTATCGGCATTTACTCCGCACTCCTCCTCAAGCTCACGGATACCCGCCTCCATAGGATTCTCACCCTTTTCAAGCTTTCCTGCCGGAAGCTCCAAAAGCTCACGCTTAAAGGGGTAGCGATACTGTCTTACAAAAAACAGCTCTTCATTTTCGCTTAAAGCTGCAACACAGACTCCTCCGCTGTGCTCAACCACCTCTCTTTTACTCCTTGAGCCATCGGGCAGCTCAATATCATCAACATGAACACGGATGATTTTTCCTTCAAATATATTTTTTTCGCTTAAAGTTTTTTCTTCCATAATATCAGTCTCCGTTCAAGGCATATTGTTAAGTTTTTCTCAATATATATTCCTCAGGTGATTAAAATGAAATATATTATAAAACCAACTGAATTTGATTATAACACAAATATCCGATTTATTGAAGAGCTTATTAAAGAATATCCCTTTTTGACGGCAGAAATTATCGGAAGAAGCAGCCTTGGCAGAGGAATTTTTTCCCTTTCACTGGGCAACCCGAAAAATGCAGTTATCTATGCCGGCGGCTTTCACGGCAGTGAATGGCTCACCTGCGGAATTCTCATGCTTTTCATCGAAAAGGTCTGCCGTTCAATCAAGCACTCAAGCCTTCTTTGCGGTGTTGACATTAAAAGAGCCCTTACTCAGCTTGGCATAACCGTTGTACCCTGTATCAATCCTGATGGGGTGGAAATTGCAATAAACGGCTTTGAAAGTGCAAAAAATATGAGACGGTTTCCGGAGGAATATTGCGGCTGTACCGACCACAGAAAATGGAACGCAAATGCAATGGGAGTTGACATCAATCACAACTTTTCAGCGGGCTGGGATATCCTTCATCAAATGGAAAAGGAACAGGGAATAAAGGGCCCCGGTCCAAGGCAATACGGTGGTGAATATCCGGAAAGCGAAGCTGAAACAAAGGCTCTGACCCGACTTTGCAGACTCAGAAAATTCCGTCAATGCATGGCAGTTCACAGTCAGGGTGAGGAAATCTATTGGCAATATGGTGAAAATACGCCTAAGCAAAGCTCAATGATGGCAAAAATCCTTGCCGACTCCTGTGGCTATACCCTTGTAACAAACGATGCACTCGCTTCACACGGAGGCTTCAAGGATTGGTTCATTGATGAATTCTGTCACCCCGGCTTCACAATTGAAATCGGCAAGGGAGAAAATCCCTTGCCGAAAAGTGAGCTTTATGAAATTTATGAAAAAACAGAAGAAGCTTTCACACTGTTTGCACTGATGTGAATTCAACTTTTTTTACCAACCGAAATAATCGTTGAAGTAATCCTCAAAGCTGCCTGCTCCACCACGGTAATATCCGTCATCCTCATATTCCGTCTTGGGCTCAGTTGCTTCCTCGTTCTGAACAGAGCCCTTATCCTCAACAAGGGTAATTGTTACATCAAAGGTTGAGGTTTTGTAGGTTCTGCTTTCAATTCTGCAAAGTGTGAGTGTGAGTGTATCACCGACAGAGCCTGTTTCGATGAAGTCAAGCAATACACTTGAATCATCCATATTCTGACCATTAACTGCAATAATAAGGTCACCAACCTCCGCCTCGGTTCCGGCAAGTGAGCTGTCCTCTGAAATACCTGCAATTACAAGTGAGCCCTGAGGAAGTCCCTTGATTGAAACAACAAGTGAATAAAGCTGATAAGAGCTTACGGGAGCATATTCAATACCAAGCTTGGGTCTGTTGGGAACATAGCCGTATTCAATAAGTGCATCAACAATGGGTGAAGCAATTGACGTTGGAACGGCAAAGCCCATACCCTCATATTCAGTTGAAGCAATTTTTGATGAGTTGATACCGATTACCTGTCCGGCTGAATTAACAAGTGCACCGCCTGAGTTACCGGGATTTATTGCAGCATTATGCTGAATACAGGTCATGGTATAGGTTGAGGTTACGGAACGGTCAATGGCAGAAACAATGCCGTTTGTGATTGAGCCGAAGTATTCACTTCCGCCGGGATTACCGATGGCATAAACCGGCTCACCGATATCAAGAGCAGTTGAGTCGCCGAATTCTGCCAGTGGAAGTCCCGTTGCTTCAACCTTGACAACACCTATATCCGTTCTTGTGTCATAAGCAACAAGCTCTGCTTCAAAGCGTCTGCCGTCAAGGAGCAGAACACCGTAAGTAACACCGTCCTCACTGATAACATGAGCGCAGGTTACAATATATGTCCAACCGTCCTTTTCACTCATGAGAACACCTGAGCCTTCACCGGCAAGCATACCGTCAGCATAGGTCATAACACCAACAACACTCGGTCTTACCTTATCGGCAACATAAACTGAGTTTGCAACCTGTGTCACTGCCTGAGTTGTGGAAACCTCAATATTTTCACTTGTAACCGTGGGTCCGTCTGTTATGCCCTGAGGCTGTGAAGACTGCTGTGAGGTTGTTGTGTCCTGAACTGCAGTGTCATCATCTGAAAAAAGACCCACAAGCATTCCCACAATCGCCAATGCAAGGCAACAAACAAGAATAACCCCGAGGAATGTTTTGCCCTTGCTTTTTTTCGGCATTTCGGGCTGAGGCGGATTCGGATTCCACTGATTCTGACCGTACGGAGGATTCTGCTGATAAGGTGAACCGTAGCTTCCGTTGTGATTCTGATTATATACAGGCTGATTTATATGCGTATAGCCGGGATTGACCTGCTGAGCCGCATTATCCTGAACGGGCGGCTTTGGTGCATAGGGATTGAAGGTGGGTTCAGCCTCCTTCATCGGCTCGGGAGAAAACTCCGGCTCGGGAACAAATGCTGTTTCGGGAGAAAATTCCGGCTCAGTATTCACCTCGAAGCCCTGAATATCAGGTCTCGGATATTCCTGAAAAAATGAAACCGGAGCTTCCTGATTCTGAGCATCCTCAAAATCAGCTTCCCTGACATCCCCTTCATCAATATTCTTCACAGGAATGAAATCATCAGCCTTATCAGCCGTTACGCTTTCATAATTTTCATGAAAAGCCTTATTTTCAAATTCTTCCTTCACTTCCTGTTCAGGCTGTTCAGGCTTTGAATTGAAAAATTCATCGTTAAAATTATTATCGTTCATGGTTTGCTCCTTTCTGTTGCGAAACAGAATTATCTTTCTTATTGCGGTTTAAAGAATAAAACAAAATGCTAAAACCAAGTTTAAAGAATTATTAAAATTCACCTTAATTTATTGTGAAAAAGGAATTTCAAAGGCAAACTCCGTATATTCTCCTTGCTTACTGTCCGCAGTAATGTCACCGTCATGCATATTTATGATTGTTTTGACAATATAAAGGCCCAGACCAACACCCTTTGTGTCAAATGAGCGTGATTTGTCAACCTTATAAAAGCGTTCAAAAATTCGTGAGATTTCCTCCTCGGTAACACCTGCACCTGAATTGCGGATTCTCACTCTGGTACATTCACCGTCATTATTTGCAAAAACAGTAATCGTTCCGTTATCGGGTGTGAATTTAACCGCATTGTCAAGCAGGTTATATATAACCTGTTGAATAAGGTCCTTATCTGCCTTCATATTAACGCTGCCCATGTCCTCAAAGCCTTCAATGTTGATTTTCTTTTCATCAATTTTTCTTTCAAAGGAAAGAAGGGTATCGAAAATCTGCTTGGAAACATCATAAACGGTGGGAGCAAGCTGAACCTCACCGGCTTCAATTTTTGAAAGGTTAAGCATTGAAACAACCATTCTCGAAAGCCGTTTAACCTCAGAGGATACAATAGAAAGATATTTCCTTTCCTCCTCAGGAGGAATTGTTCCGTCAAGAATACCGTCAATGAAGCCTCCGATTGAGGTCATCGGTGTTTTAAGCTCATGGGAAACATTGGCAACAAAGCTTTTTTGTGATTCATCGCTGATTCTGAGTTCATCAGCCATTTTATTGAGCGCCTTCGCAAAGTTACTGAAGTCCTTCTTTGTATAGTCCTCATTGGCTCTGTGGCTGAATTCACCCTTTGCAAAGTGAGTTGTAACCTCCTGCATTTCACTCAGCGGCTTGGTGATACCCTTTGTGGTGAAATACATTGCAATGAACACAACAATCAACGCAAGAAGAATTGTGTAGGACATTGACTGCACAATACCTGCAACATAAGGCAGAAAACCGGTGATTGCATCTTCAACGGCATAGGTCACGGCAACAACCTCACCGTTATGCTTTATAGGCACGGCAACAACAAATTTACCGATACCGAATTCATCCTCCGTTGTATAATCGGTAAAGCCACCGTCCATTGCCCTTTTCATATGTTCTTCGGAAACTGTCAGGCTGCGATGCACTGCACAGACATTGATTCCGTTCATATCTGCATCACAGCAGAAAATAACATCGCCCTGAATATCGGTTATGAAATAATCGGAAAGCGTTGCCTCATGCATAAACCTCAAGGCATTTTTAATCATTTCGTCATCATTCTCACTGTAAAAGCCGTTTTCATCAAGAGTGCTGTATGCTCCCGCTATGTTCTGCGCATTCCTTGTGAGCACATCAACCTTATCCGTCCACCACTGACCCGCAACAAAAAACATCATAACAAAGCCAATGAACATAAAGCCGAGAAGCACCGTTAAAGCAGAAACACCGAAGTAACGCCTGAAAAGATTACTTTTATTTTTAACCCTTTTATTTTTTGTTTTCATAAGCTTCCTTTCTGAAAATCAGATATCAACATAAAACGCCCTGATTAAATCGGGCGTTTTTATATTGAATGAGATATTATTATTCTTTTGTTTCGAACTTATAGCCTACGCCCCAGACAGTTCTGAGCTCCCACTTATCGGAAGCACCCTCAAGCTTTTCACGAAGACGCTTAACATGAACGTCAACTGTTCTTGAGTCACCGTAATAATCATAGCCCCATACCTCATCAAGAAGCTGGTCTCTTGTGAAAACTCTGTTGGGATTTTTTGCAAGGTGGAAGATAAGCTCCATTTCTTTGGGAGGTGTGTCAATCTGAACACCGCCAACCTTAAGCTCATAATTTGTCAGGTTGATTGAAAGCTTATCATAGTGAACCTCCTTAACCTCATCTGCGGCAGAGGAAGCACTGCGGCGCAGAACAGCCTTGATTCTTGCAACAATTTCCTTTGTGTCAAAGGGCTTCACAACATAGTCATCTGCACCGAGCTCAAGGCCGAGAACTCTGTCAAACACCTCACCCTTTGCAGTGAGCATGATGATGGGGGTTTCGGAAAACTTTCTGATTTCTCTGCAAACCTGCCAACCGTCAAGCTTGGGAAGCATGATATCCAGAAGAACAAGTGAAGGGCTTTCCTCCTGAAAGGTTGTAACCGCTGATGCTCCGTCATTTGCAATAACTACATTGTAGCCTTCTTTTGTAAGATAAAGTCTGAGAAGCTCGCAAATATTAAGATCATCGTCAACAACAAGAATTTTTTCTGCGTTCATGGTGATTTCTCCTTTTTTTACGTTAGTTTTTGTTATTATATAGTGCCAAGTTTAATTTTACCTATAGTATTTTATTTTTTCATCCGAAAAATACATTACATTCTTTCAGGTGAATCAACTTTAAGCATTTTAAGAATGCTCTTCATAGTGTCTCTTGTGCAGATGCAAAGGAAAATTCTTGCCTGCATAAGCTTTTCGTCCTCAACACTGACACGGCAGTTGTTATAGAACTTATGGAAATGGGTTGCAAGCTCAATTGCATAATGTGTGACCTTTGCAGGGTCATAGTTTCTTGCCGCACCAATAATTACATCGCCAAGTGAGGAAAGGTAACGGATAAGCTCCCTTTCTTCCTCGCTGTCAAGAAGCGCAAGGTCTTCGGCAGTGCAGTCACGGATAACCTTGCCCTCAGCTTCAAGCTTTGCAAGAATACTGCATATTCTTGCATGGGCATATTGGCAATAATAAACCGGATTCTGTGAGCTTTGTTCAACTGCAAGGTCAAGGTCAAAGTCCATAAGTGAGCCCGGCTCTCTCATATTGAAAAGGAAGCGGACCGCATCGATGGGCACTTCATTAAGAAGGTCAACAAGAGTGATTGCCTTGCCGGTTCTTTTGCTCATTCTCACAACCTCACCGTCACGGACAAGGCGGACGAACTGCATGAGAAGAATGTCAAGCCTTTCAGGGTCAATGCCCACAGCCTTCATGGCACCCTTCATTCTTGCAACATGACCGTGATGGTCTGCGCCCCAGACATCAATCGCTTTGTCAAAGCCTCTTTTTTCAAGTTTGTTTCTGTGATATGCAATGTCGGCGGCAAAATAAGTCGGGTTGCCGTTGGCTCTGATGAGAACATCATCCTTTAATTCAAGCTTATCGATATATTCCTGTGTTTTGCCCTGTGAAAGAAGCATTTCAGTCTGAATATCCTTGTTCTTATACCAGAGAGCACCGTCCTTTTCATAGGTGTGACCGCCATTTTTGAGGATATCGATTGTCTCCTTGAGCTCACCGCCATTGTGAAGAGTCAGCTCACTGAACCACAAATCGTAATCGATACGGTATTTTTCCATTGCCTTTTTCATGTTGTCAAGGTTTTTGGGGAGCGCAAATTCAACAAGAGCCCTTCTTCTTTCTTCTTCGCTCTTAGTGAGGTAGCTGTCACCGTAGGTCTGCTTGAATTCCGTTGCCCTTTCGATAATATCCTCACCATGGTAGCTATCCTCGGGGAGCTCAATTTCCACACCGAGAAGCTGCTGATATCTGATATCGAGGGACAGAGCAAATTTATCAATCTGATTGCCGGCGTCATTAACATAGAATTCACGGCTTACCTCATAGCCTGCATAATCAAGAACGGCAGCAAGGCAATCGCCCAATGCGCCACCTCTTGCATTACCCATATGCATGGGGCCTGTGGGGTTGGCGGACACAAACTCAACATTTATCCTCTTGCCCTTGCCGTAATCACATCTGCCGTAGTTGTCACCTGCTTTTCTGATTTCAAAAAGCACATCTGCATAGTAAACATCGGAAAGGAAAAAGTTGATAAATCCGGGGCCTGCAATTTCCACCTGACGGAAATATGTATCCGTAAGGTCAATATTTTCTGTGATTGCTTCTGCAATTTTTCTCGGCGGAAGCCTGAAGGCCTTTGCATTCACCATTGCCGCATTTGTTGAATAATCTCCGTTTTTTCTGTCGGCAGGCACTTCAACGGAAAAAGCATTACATTCACCTTGTGTAAGAATTCCCTTTTCCTGGGCTTTGCTTATGGCAGAAAGCACCATTTGTCTTATCTGATTTTGCGCTTTGTTTACGGTTTCTGACATTATATATCCTCTCTTTTCCGCTTAGTTAGTTTTTTTCGGTTTCATGGTTATGATAAATTCAATTTCACCTATAGGGTGCAGCTCCTGATCCGTGGCATATTTGAAATTGAGCGTTCCGCCCTTGTCGGACATTTCGGACTCAACCTTTTTTCCCGTAATGCCGAGAGAAAAAGCCCCGTAGGGTGTTACATGGTGAGAAAGGTGCCTCATACCCGCTTCAATTGTCATGTAAGAATTGATTGCGCCTTCCCTTGAAACGGAAATGCATGAGCCTTTTTCAACCTTAAGCAACGTTGTGCTTTCACCCTCCTCGGAGTCATCCTCCTTATAGGTTATGATATAATTATCACTGTCACCTTCAAAAGAAGCATGAGTTGTCATTTCAAGGGTGTCTGTTTCCCCGTCTGCCTCCTGAATGGTAACGACTGTTATAAGATACTGTTTATCCATTAAAATTTCCTTTCGGTAAGCCTTGATACAACTAAACATAAATATACATTATAGATAATAACACAATCATAAGAAAAAATCAATTTATTCTTATATATTTTTTATCTCCTTGACATATCTCATCAAAAAACTATATAATAGATACAATATTTTTAAAAATCTCAATGTGGGGTGTTACTATGTTTTTATGCTACAGCGATGCGGCTCATATGAGTTATTTCGGTTGGGAAAACGAAGCGCTGCCTTTAGGTAACGGCAGAATCGGAGCAAAGGTTTTCGGCGGCAAGGAATGTGAACTTATTCACTTCAATGAAAAAACTCTCTGGTCCGGCGGTGCAGCCGTTGAAGGCTTTAAGGGTGGTATCAGGAACACGGATAAGGGCAAGGCCTTCCGTGAAATTCAGGAGCTTCTCAATAACGGTAATGTTTCCGCAGCAACGGCAAGGATGAAGGAGCTTGAAGGTGACTCCACCGGCTTCGGTGCATACCAGAGCTTCGGCAACCTTTACATTCAGTTTGAGCACAAGGGCGACTTTCAGAGCTATGTGCGTGACCTTGACCTTGACACTGCCTCATCAATGGTAACCTACCGACTTGATAAAACCACTTATACACGTCATTATTTTGTCAGCTATCCCGACAATGTGTTCGTGGCAAGGCTTGAAAAGGAAACCAAGCACTCAGAAGATGAAAAGCAGCCCGAAGCAGACCCGAAAATCAGCTTTGAAGCTTATGTTGTTTCGGAGCAGAAGGGCGAAAGCAAAAGTGAGGGCGACACAATTTATCTTTCCGGAACGGTTAAGGCAAATGAGGGCCTCGACGGTGAAGACGGCAAGGATAAAAACAACATGAAATACGGCTGTGCAGTCAGATTTATCACTCAGGGTGGTGAAGTTACTGCAGTTGAAGGCGGCAAAATCAAGGTTACAGATGCCGAAAGTGTTGTTATAATTATGAGCCTTGCAACAGACTATGTAAACACATATCCTGTTTTTTCCGACGGAAGCGATCCGCTGAAAAAAGCCGTTGACTTTGTGGATAAAGCAGCCGAGCGCAGCTTCGCTGAGCTTTACAGACGCCACCTTGATGATTACAAGGCACTTTATAACAGAGTATCCTTCAACCTCGGTGAGCAGGAAATCAAGTATTCCACCGATTATATGCTAAAGCGCTTTGACAAAAAGAAGGAATACAAAAGAAATCTCATCACCCTTCTTTTCCAATATGGCAGATACCTTCTCATTTCTTCATCAAGAGACGGCTCTCTTCCGGCAAATCTTCAGGGAATCTGGAATGCGAAAAACAATCCGCCCTGGTCATGCGATTATCATTTCAACATCAATGTTCAGATGAATTATTGGGCAGCATATGCTGCAAACCTGTGTGAAACTGCATTGCCGTATATCGATTTTGTGAATTCCCTTAAAAAGCCGGGCAGACTTGTTGCATATAACACACTCGGCATCGGTGACGGTGATTTTGAGAAGGCAACCGGTTGGATGATTCACACAATGGTCACTCCGCTCGGCTTTGTGGGCCCCGGTTGGGATTGGAAATGGGGTTGGGCACCCACCAACGGAGCATGGGCAACACAGAATATGTTTGACTATTATCTTTATACCCTTGACATTCAAAAGCTGAAAAATGATATTTATCCCACAATGGAAGAATGTGCTCTCATGTGGACTCAGCTTCTTGTGAGAGACAAAAAAAGCGGCAGACTCACCGTATCGCCCGGATTTTCACCCGAGCACGGCCCTGTTTCGGCAGGCAACACCTATGACCAGAGCATCATATATAACCTCTATGAAGATGTTATTGCAGCCTCACAGGCTCTTACCGAAAACGGATACGAGACTGCTGTTAACAAGGAGCTTATTGCCACGATTAAAGAGCAGATCAAAGAGCTCAGACCCATTCACATCGGCAAATGGGGACAAATCAAGGAATGGTACGATGAGGACAAGTTCCTTATGCGAGGCTTCTATACAAAATCGGTGCAGAAAAAACACCGTCATCTTTCACACCTTCTTTCGCTTTATCCCTTCAGACAAATTGATGCAGATGACCCGAAAATGCTTAAGGCGGCTCTCACCTCCCTTGATGACAGAGGCAAAAAAAGTACAGGCTGGGGACTTGCAGTGAGACTTCTGTCCTATGCAAGGCTGAGACAGGGTAACGATTGCGATGAAATTATCGAAAACATCATTTCAACGGCAATTCTCAAAAACCTTTTCGGCACTCATCCACCCTTCCAGATTGACGGCAACTTCGGTCTTGTTGCAGGCATTTGCGAAATGCTTATGCAAAGCCACAAGGCATATATTCACCTTCTGCCTGCCCTTCCCGAAAATTGGAAGGAAGGCGAAATAAAAGGTCTTCTTGCACGGGGTAATTTTGAAATCAGCATGAAGTGGACAGTCGGCAAGCTCAAGGAAGGCACCGTAAAATCCAATTCAGGCGGTAAATGCTCACTTAAATATGACGGCAAAATTATGCTTGTTTATGACGAAGACGGAAATGAAATCGAAACCGAATTCATCGACGGCATTACCACCTTCCAAACAGAAAAAGGAAAAACCTACAAAATCAGTTGAACAGGCTTTTCAGTGCAAAATGCGTTGAAGCAGTCAGGGGTCAGGAATTGCAGATTTTGACAACCATAAAATTTAAAAGCATCTGACTTTTTACGGTCGGATGCTTTCTGTTTTATCTTTACTTAACGGCGGGAAGAATTTATCCGTTATATCAATCTAAAAACGGATATAGCCGAAGCGAATTGACCCGCCATTTTTTCACTTTGCATTATTCAAGAGCCGTAAGGCTCCTGAATTCATACCCCTGTTCTCTCGCCTTGTCAATAATCTCCGGCAGAGCCTCAGCATTGTCATGGGATACACTGTGAAGAAGAATAATTGCGCCGTCGTGAAGGCGGGACATAACAGTTTCAACAGCATAATCCTTGCCCTGAATGTTGTCCGTGTTCCAATCATTATAGGCAACTGACCAGAAAACACTCACATAACCGAGAGATGCAACAAGATCAAGTGCGCTGTGTGTATATTCACCGGCAGGGAAGCGAAAAAACTTTGCCGCATAGCCGTAATTTTCACGAAGATAGTTTTCAAAGGTTTCAAGCTCCTTTGCCATCTGTGTGCGGTCAATTTCCGCAAATGAGGGATGCGTTGTTGAATGGTTGCCCACAATATGCCCCTCTTTAATCATACGGGTTATAAGCTCAGGCTCACTTTTCACATGGTCAAGGGTGCAGAAAAAGGTTGCCGGCACCTGCTTTTCCTTCAGGGTATCAAGCACATCGGAAGTAAGATTATCATGCTCATAACCGCAATCAAAGGTGAGATATAAAACCTTTTCCTCGCTTACGGTATCGAGTGTTACGGCGGAAAACGGATCGAAATCCTTCTGAAACTGCACAACCGTGTGATGAGGCTCACCACCTGAGGCAGGGCCATGGGAGTGAGATTTCTTTTCTGATGAATAGTTCCCCGTATTTTCAGTTGCAGTGTAGGTGATTTTCGGAAGTGCAGTGTAGCCTGTTAAGGTTTTGCCGCCTGCTTCACCTGTGATTACCATATTTGAAAAATCAATGGGATAACTTTTCCCGTTATTTCCGTCATCAACAACGGTTGATGAATTTATCTTTGGGGCAAGGTTTGTTACCGACGGGGTCTCGGTGGATGTTGTGTTTTCGTTTTCAGGCTTTCCTGTTGTGAGGATATCCGTAATTCCCTGTGCGGCATCGCCCTTACCACAGCAATTAAAGGCAAAAAGCACCACCGAAACACACAGTATGAGGCAGATATATTTTTTCATTATAAACCATCAACTCCTTTATGTAGCAATACCGACAAGCGGTATTGCAGAGTCTGAGTGTAATTTCTCAGCTCTTACTTGAACATATACCTTACATCACCGATAAAGCCCTCAAGACTTTTCATTGCCTTGTTGGCTTTTTTCCTTGCTGAACGCTTCATGCCTGAGCCTGCCATTGCGCCCTTCAGATATGCACCTGCGCCTCCGACAGCCATGCCGATGCCAACGCCCCTCATTATGCTTTTCATTTCCATGGTCTGCTCCTCCCTTTCTTTGGTTTTTAGGATAACACTTATAAATCCGAGCCCGTTTTTTACAGAGCGTATTTTTGTCAGTACAAGGCATAAAACGGAGCAAATCCTTGACGGATTTGCGAGTATTTTAACGAAGTAATGGCGGAAATACGCCTGCAAAAAACGGATTCGGATTATGCTTGTCATCCTACCCTGACGGGTTAATATTATTTTTTGAAGGGGACTTTTTATTAGACAAGGGAATTTTTCACAAAATGGTGTTTATTTTTTCTTCGTTTAATGATACAATATCAAGAGATACGAAAAAACGGAAGGAACAAATCGAATGTCAAAAATAAACATTGTTCTTGTTGAGCCGCAGATTCCGCAGAATACAGGCAACATTGCAAGAACCTGCGCAGCCACCGGTGCATCACTTCATCTTGTGAAGCCTATGGGTTTCACTGTTGACGATAAGAAACTGAAAAGAGCAGGCCTTGATTATTGGCATCTGCTCGACATTACATATTATGACAATTTAGATGATTTTTATAATAAAAACAAAGACGGAAAATTTTTCTATCTGACAACAAAAGGCACCCACATTTATTCCGATGCAGTCTTCCCGGAAAACTGCTATATTCTTTTCGGCAGAGAGGATGCAGGTCTGCCCGAGGAGCTTCTCAAGAACAATCCGGATACTTCCCTTCGTATACCGATGCGTGACGAAGCAAGAAGTCTCAACCTTTCAAACACGGTTGCCCTTGTGACCTATGAAATTCTGCGTCAATGGGGCTTTCCCGACCTTCTTTGTGAAGGCAAGTTAACAAAATTCGATTGGTAAGGTGAATGGTATGAACAAAAATTTTACAGCAGAAGATATTATCAAAAAACACGAAACCAACATTAAGTCCGCCGCAACGGTTATTCTTCTTTCCGGCGTTCTCGGGCTTATTTATGTTGTGCGCTTTTTCTTCAAGGGAGATTTCAATTTTTATTTCAGCCTTTCCTTTACTGATATGCTTTTGAAATCAGGCAACGAAAACGGCAATATAATTGTGCCTTCAATCATCTCCGTAATTTATATTGTCGCTTATCTTTCCCTGTCCGTTCTTTCAAACAAAAACACAAAGCTTCTTACAGTGGCGGCAGTTATGTATCTTTTCGATTTTTCCTGCCTTATCGGCTCTCTCATTTTCATTTATGAAAAGCCCCTTGACCCTGCTTGCTTTATTGATGTTATTATGCACCTTTTCATCTTGATCTTCTTTGTTGTCGGAGTTAAATCAGCAAAAGCACTGAGAAGCGGAAAAGCTGAAAAGCAATAAATCAGAACAAAAAAAACGAACAACGCTGTTGATACCGGACAAGGTACAACAGCGTTTTATGTTTGTTATAAATATAAATTCATCAATGTGAAGTCAATATACTCGCCATCGATTTTGAAAAAGCCCTTGAATTCACCAATCTTCTGAAAGCCGAATTTTTTATATAAGCCGATCGCCCGTTCATTGTCGCTCCGGACTTCAAGAGAAATGATTTCTGCCTGAGCTGTGTTTTTGGCAAAGTCAATTATTTTTTCCAAAAGCATACTGCCGATGCCCTGTCCCCATTCCGACTTCAGAACAGAAATACCGAACTCCCCTCGGTGCGCCATTCTGGCATTTGTGAAGCCTGTATAGCTTGCATTACCGACAATTTTACCGTTTTTTTCGGCAACAAGAAAAATCTGACTTTCAGAATTGAGAACCTTTTCAAGCATTTCCTTTTCTTCCTGAACCGTAAAAGGAACACCCTCACCGGAGAAGGTCAGGTTATCCGTTTCACCGCCCACCTGCTTCAAAAGCTCAAGGAATCCTTCAGCGTCTTCAGGTAATGCCTGTCTTATTATTATACCCATTATGCTCCCTTTCCTTGTTTCGTTTATTCAATGCTCATACCGGCGTAGGCATTCAATTCCAAATCTGCAACATTACCGCTGAGATATTCATAGTAGCCCTGTGAGCCGACCATTGCCGCATTATCACCGCAAAGTGAAAGTTCAGGAAGATAAAGCTTCCATTTGTGCTTTTTGCAAAGCTCTGTAATATCATTTCTCAAAACGGAATTTGCTGAAACGCCGCCTGCAAGAACAAGGGTTTTATGACCGAGGTCAAGCATAGCCTTTTCGGTGTTTTTGCAAAGGCAGTTTGAAACAGCCTTCATAAAGGATGCGCCAAGGTCTGCCTTGTTGATTTCAGTACCCTTTTGCTCTGCATTGTGGATTGTGTTGATAACAGAGGTTTTAAGGCCGGAAAAGCTGAAATCATAAGGACAGTTTTCCACCTTCGGGGTAGGAAATCTGAAAGCGGTGTTGTCGCCGTCCTTTGCCAATTTATCCATATTCAGTCCGCCGGGATAAGGAATCCCCATGGTGCGAGCAGCTTTGTCAAGAGCCTCACCCGCCGCATCATCTCTTGTTCTGCCGATAATTTTAAAATCGGTATAGTCCTTCACCTCAACCATCATGGTGTTGCCGCCGGAAACTACCAGACAGAAGAAGGGAGGCTTCAACTCCTGATGGGTTATGTAGTTTGCCGCAATGTGAGAACGAAGGTGGTGTACGGGAATAAGGGGAAGCTTTCTGCCATAGGAAAGTCCCTTTGCATAGTTCACACCAACAAGAAGCGCACCGATAAGCCCCGGTGCATAAGTCACTGCAACGGCATCAATATCATCTAAAGTAAGCTCTGCGTCAGAAAGAGCCTTCTCAACAACACCGGAGATTGCTTCTGCGTGGCGTCTTGAGGCGATTTCCGGCACTACTCCGCCATAAATTTTATGCTCCGGCACCTGTGATGCCACAACATTTGACATCACTTTTCTTCCGTTTTCAACAACGGAAGCGGCAGTTTCATCACAAGAGGATTCAATTGCAAGTATTTTCATTTATATCATTCCTTGATTATTATTTGAAAAATTTTGTCATAATAAGGGCATTTTCCGTCGGGTCAGAATAGAAATTTTTTCTTTCACCCATCTTTTCAAAGCCCTTTTTTTCATAAAGTGTAACAGCGGCTGAGTTACTCACTCTCACTTCAAGAGTAATAAAAGCGCAGCCTTCTTTTTCAGCTATATCTATTCCGTTGGAAACAAGCCTTTCGCCTATCCCCTGCCTTCTGCATGACGGAAGAACGGCAACATTTGCGATATAACATTCGTCGAGTACAATGTGCATACCCATATAGCCCACAATCTCACCGTTTTTTTCCGCAACAAAAAACCTTGCATTTTCGTTTGTCAGTTCTTCTCTTATTCCGTCTTCACTCCATGGGATTGAAAAACATTCCTTTTCGATTGCCGAAACAGCCTTCACAGCGTCTTCGGTCATCGGATGAATTTCCGTTTCGCAGAATTGTTCAAGAAATTTATCAATTTCACTGCTGATTTTTTCGGCGCATTGAAGGTAAACCTCCTCGTCCCCGCCATAGGGGTCGGGAACATTGCCGAGAACATACAGCTTTTCTTCCGGAAGAAAGGGCAAAAGTGCATTTTTGTGGCTTTGTGTCATGCAGACAAAAAGGTCATATCCGTTGAGCATATATTCACTCAGTCTTCTTGCCCTGTGAGAGGATATATCAGCACCGAAAACCAAAGCAGCCTTCACTGCATTTTCCGTCACCGTATCACCGGGGAAAGCTGAAATCCCTGCACTTTCGCAAACAATATTAAGTTTTCTTTTTCCGACCTTCACCCTCATAATTCCCTCAGACATAGGGCTTCGGCAGGTGTTACCGGTGCAAACAAAAAGAATCTTCATGGCATTTTCACTTCAGGCTGACAAGTATAAAACGGAGCAAATCCTTGGCTTATTTGCGGGTATTCAAACGAAGTTATGGCGGAAATCCGCCTGCAAAAAAACGGGCTCGGATTATGCTTGTCACCCTACCTTTATTTTTTCATTACTATATATAGTAAAGGTTTTCAGCAAAAAAGTAAATATATTTTTTTCAAATTGTTTTGACTTTAAATGTATTTTAAGTGTAAAAGCGGCAATAATTTTATTTTTAATTCTTAATAAGAAATAAAATATAAAGTATGTGATATATAATTAAAATACCTATAAAAAGGAGGTAAACTTATGAAAAAGATTTTAGCAGTATTACTTTCCGTTCTCTGCATTTTCTCAGCAGTGTCAACAACAGCCTTTGCTGCAACCGATAACATCATCGGTGAAGTTGTTGAGGATTATCTCGGTGTTACCGAAGAAGACGGAATCGACCAGCAGATGATGTACGGCATACATTATGAGATGGAACCCATCACACTCGTAAGCGTTATGTATAAGCCGAACCCCTCAATCACCTTTGACCAGCCTATGATTACAAAGGTTACAAAGGATACTCCCATTTCTATTGACTATGAATTCCTTTATTGGAGACATGGAGAAACCGGTGAAATCTATTACCCCGGCGATTCAATTGAGGTTACAGGCAAGGTTACACTTTATGCAGTATGGCAGGAAAAGACAGACAATTATCCTCAGTTTATCAGAGCTATGATGGCCGGTTTTGAGACTCTCAGCCGCCTTATCCAGAAGTTCCTTGGTATTGTTGAGGCTGTTGAAGAATCCGAAAGCGAATACTATGCAACCACAACAATGCCTGACACAACAGCATAAATTAAATTTAAAACACACAAAAAACATCCGATGTCACCATCGGATGTTTTTTTGCTTCTCATCAGCAACCGCAGTTGTCGTTACAGCCGCAGCCACAGTTGTTGCAACCGTTACCGCCGAAAATACCGCCGTCGTTACCGCAGCACATTGAGAGAATAAGAAGGATTACAATCCATGAGCAAGCGCTACCACCGAACAAACCGTTATTACATGCCATTTGTGTTTACCCCCTTTCCGAAGAGCGAAGCGGCTTTTTTCTTAAGTCGTCTTCGCCTTACATCACCATTATACGGAAAAGATAAAAGTGTGTTACTGATTTTGAATATTAAATTCTGAAACAGTGAAAACTTATTCCGGTGATATATATGATAAAAAGAAATCCTGATTCCTTTGACCTTTTTCACGACGAAGCTCAGACAGAAGCTCAGAGCTTTTGTGACTTTTTTGATGAAAGGTCAAAATCAATTTCCCATGAAAACCGATTTCAAAGCCAAGCTTCAGATTTTGAAAAAACGAGAAATTTAACAAAAACAGAAGAAAATCAAAGCTAAATTTAAAAATCAAAAGGTCAAATCAGTTTTTTGACCTTTTTTGACCTTTGAAGAAAAGTCATAATCGGATATAATATAATCAAAGGTCAAAGAAAGTCAAAGTCAAAAAATCAAAGGACAAAAGGAAGTGACCCGATGAATCTTTCAAACGCAATTGCTCAGATGATTACTGAAATGCTTCAGGATAAAAGTGAAATTGAAATTCAAAGAAATATACTTGCTCAGGATTTAGGCTGTGTACCAAGCCAGATAAACTATGTTCTTTCTTCCCGCTTCACACCCGAAAGGGGCTTCATTGTTGAAAGCAGAAGGGGTGGCGGAGGCTGTATAAGAATCACCCGCATAAGCTATGACAAGGATACACTTCTCATGCAGATTGTGAACTCTGTGGGCAACAGAATTGATGAAGCAACAACAAGAAATCATCTTGTCAACCTGGTCTATCATAAGCTTTTATCAGATAGGGATGCAGCGCTGATTTTATCCGCCTGTAACGATGTGAATTTCAAAATCCTTCCCCCTGAATTAAGAGATGTAATCAGAGCAAGCCTGTTCAAGCAAATGCTGTTAACCGTTATGCAGGAATAAAATATATAAGTCAATAAAGACAATTAGGGAGGTAATTATAATGTTATGTCAGAACTGTAAGAAAAACGAAGCAACAACCCACATCAAGCGTGTACTTAACGGCGAAGCCACGGAAAGCCACCTGTGTTCCAATTGTGCCCAGAGCTTAGGCGTCGGAAATTTTTTTGATGATTTTTCATTGAATATGCCCGATATTTTCTCAGGATTTTTCGGAGACAGTGTTTTTGCCCTTGAAAACGGCAGACTTGACCGTTGTGAAAAATGCGGCTGCCAATTCGATGACATCATCAAAACCGGCTGTGTAGGCTGTGCAGACTGCTATGAAAAATTCTATTCAAAGCTTCTGCCGTCAATTCAGCGTATTCACGGCAAAGCAAATCATGCCGGCAAGGTGCCGAAGCATACAAAAGAAAAAGTCAAACCAAAGGAAAAGACCACTGAAGAAAAAATTGCTGACCTTCAGAAGGATATGCAAAAGGCAATTGACGAACAGAATTTTGAGCAGGCTGCAATAATCAGAGACGAAATCAAAAAAATGAAAGGAGAAAACTGAAATGACCTGGTATAAGAACAAAGGAAATGAAGGCGACATCGTTTTAAGCACAAGGGTACGCCTTGCAAGAAACCTTGAAGATTATCCCTTCCCCATAAGGCTCAGCACACAGGAGAAGATGAATATTTCACTGCTTGTCAGGGACAGCCTTGAGGATTACGACAGCAAAAAGCTTTCATTTATTGATATGTCAACTCTTTCCCCTGCCAAAGCCGTATCCCTTGCAGAAAAGCACCTGATAAGCCCCGAATTCGCCTATGAGGGTGCGGGCAGAGCACTTCTTCTTTCAGAGGATGAGGATGTAAGCATTATGCTTTGCGAAGAAGACCACATCAGAATTCAGGTTATTCTTCCCGGTCTCAACCCCGAGGAGGCATTCAATGAGGCTGATAAAATCGACTCCATAATTGAAAATAAGCTCAATTATGCTTTCAATGAGCGTATCGGTTATCTCACTCAATGCCCGACAAATCTCGGCACAGGCATGAGAGCATCTGTTATGCTTCATCTGCCCGCATTGAGCAAAAAAGGAGCAATGCGTCGCCTTTCAACCACCGTTGCCAAATTAGGTCTCACCCTTCGTGGCTCTTACGGTGAAGGCAGCGAAATTTCAGGCGATATATATCAATTAAGCAATCAGGTCACTCTCGGTATCAGCGAAAAAGCTGCTCTGCAGAATCTGACATCCATTGCATTGCAGATTGTGTCCCAGGAAAAACAGGCCCGTGCCGCAGTTATCAAGGACGAGGATTTTGTTGATAAAATCTATCGCTCCTGGGGTATTCTCCGCAGTGCATACAAGCTGACTTCAAATGAACTTACAAACCTTATTTCTTATGTCCGTATGGGCGCAAGTGAGGGTATTATCGACATACCCACAGAAAAGCTGACGGAAATGTTCATCGAAAATCAGCCGGCAACAATAAATGTTGCAGAAGGAAAAACTCTTTCGCAAAGTGAAAGGGATATTCTCAGAGCAGAAAAAGTAAGAAAAGAGCTTAACTGAAAAACGAGGGGATGTTGAACTTGATGTTTGACGTCCCCTTTTAAATTAGGGAGGTAGTAACAATGTATAAATTCACAGGTTTTACGGAAAAAGCCAACAGAGCCTTGAATTCTGCCGTTGAAATTGCAGAAAATCTCGGTCACACATATATCGGCAGTGAACATCTTCTTGCAGGTATTGTGAGAGAGGATAACGGCACTGCAACAGCACTTCTTATCAAAAAAGGTGTAACCATTCAGAATGTTGAAGAAAGCATAAGAAGAAATATCGGTGTCGGGATACCAACGGTGCTGACACCAAACGACTTCACTCCACGCTCAAAGCACATTATTGAGCTTTCCCTTTCAATTGCAAAAAATGAAAGTGCAGGCTATGTGGGAACTGAGCATATTCTCAAGGCAATGCTCAGTGAGGATGATTGCTGTGCCGCTTCACTTCTTTCGGATTTAGGGGTATCACCCGGCGTTCTTCTTGAAGAGCTGAAAAGCGGAAACGAAAAGGCATCCTCACCCTTCGGACACTCACAAGCAAGTAAAAAAGCTCAGAAGGGAAAAAGCAATACACCGTCACTTGACAAATACGGTCAGGATTTAACGATGAAGGCAGCAGCAAATGAAATTGACCCTGTAATCGGCAGAGAAGCAGAAATTGAAAGGGTAATACAAATCCTTTCCCGTCGCACAAAAAACAATCCGTGCCTTATCGGTGAGCCCGGTGTGGGCAAAACTGCCATTGCTGAAGGGCTCGCACTGAAAATTGTTAAAAATGAGGTTCCTGAGCTTCTGAAAAATAAAAGAGTGGTATGCCTTGACCTTACAGGCATGGTTGCAGGCACAAAATACCGTGGTGACTTTGAAGAAAGAATCAAGGCATGCATTGATGAAGTGAGCAAAAATAAGGATATTATCCTTTTCATCGATGAGGTGCATAATCTTATCGGCACAGGCTCTGCAGAAGGTGCGGTTGATGCGGCAAATATTCTCAAGCCCTCACTTGCCAGAAGTGAGCTTCAGCTCATCGGTGCCACAACTCTGGAGGAATACAGAAAATACATCGAAAAGGACTCTGCCCTTGAAAGACGTTTTCAGCCTGTCAAGGTTGGCGAACCGAGTGCAGAGGAGGCAATACTCATCCTCAAGGGTATCAGGGACAAATACGAAGCTCACCACAAGGTGAAAATCACCGACGAAGCAATTGAATCTGCCGTTAAAATGTCTCAAAGGTACATCAGCGACAGATATCTTCCCGACAAGGCAATCGACCTTATTGATGAAGCAGCCTCTAAGGTGCGTCTCGGCTCCTTCACTGCCCCGCCCGAAATCAAGGAGCTTGAAAAAAAGCTGAAAGCTATCACCGAAGAAAAGGCAGCCGCCATCAATTCACAGGATTTTGAAGCTGCCGCCACACTCAGGGACAGCGAAAAGGAGCTGATGAGCAAAATTGCCGTTGCTCGCTCCGAATGGAAGGAAGAAAGCAACCTTCGTAAAAGCGAGGTAACTGCCATTCAGATAGCTCAGATTGTTTCAGGCTGGACAGGTATCCCCGTGACAGAAATTACAAAAGAGGAAGGTCAGCGACTGCTTCAGATGGAAGAAATTCTTCATGAAAGAATTGTGGGGCAGGACAAAGCCGTGTCTGCTGTTGCAAGAGCAATCAGGCGAGGCAGAAGCGGACTCAAGGACCCGAACAGACCTATGGGCTCTTTCATTTTTCTCGGCCCCACCGGTGTTGGCAAAACCGAGCTTTGCAAGGCACTCGGCAGTGCTATGTTCGGTGACGAAAATGCAGTTATCCGCTTTGATATGAGCGAATTCATGGAAAAGCACAACGCTTCACGACTTGTCGGCTCTCCCCCGGGATATGTGGGATATGAGGACGGCGGTCAGCTCACTGAAAAAATAAGACGAAAGCCTTACAGCGTTGTCCTATTTGACGAAATTGAAAAGGCACACCCCGATGTGTTCAATATGCTTTTGCAGATTCTTGATGACGGTATTCTCACAGATTCAACAGGCAGGAAGGTCGACTTCAGAAATACGGTGATTATAATGACCTCGAACCTCGGCGCAAAAATGATTGCCGGTGAGGGCAAGGCCATAGGCTTCGGAACAGACAACGGCACACTTTCAGATAAGCAGATTCATGATGCAGTTATGTCCGAATTGAAAAAGGCATTCCGCCCTGAATTTCTCAACCGTGTTGACGAAATTATTGTTTTCGGTCAGCTCAGCAAGGATGAAATAAAGGAAATTTCCAAAAAGCTGCTTCAAGGTCTCAAAAACAGGCTTTCAACAATGGAAATTGAAATGGATTTCAGCGATGAGGTTATTTCCATGGTTGCCGATGCAGGCTTCGACCCGGTTTACGGCGCAAGACCCCTGAGGCGTGTTATTCAAAGCAGAATTGAAGATAAGCTTTCTGAGGAAATTCTTGACGGAAGAGTTGAAAAGGGCAAACGGTACATTTGCTCAACTGAAAATGAAGGTGTTGTGTTTAAAACGGCATCATAAAAATTATACCGCCTTGGTGCATTTTGCACAGAGGCGGTTTTTTCATCTATTATAAAACTCAGCAAATGCCTTGTCACCATCAGGCAGCAGTTCAAACTCCATCACCTTTTTGCTTTCCGGATGCTCAAAGGAAATTCTGCATGACCAAAGAGCAATTGTTTTTTCATCATCCTTGCCGCCGTAACGCCTGTCACCAAAAAGCGGCATTTTCCGTGAGGCAAACTGAATTCTTATCTGGTGTGTTCTGCCTGTGTGAAGTGAAACTCTGACAAGGCTTTTATCCGCCTTTCTTTCCAAGGTCTCATAGCTGAGCAGAGCCTTTTTGACTCCCCTTCTTTCTTTTTTTACAACGAAGGATTTGTTTTTGCTCCTGTCAAAAAACAGAAGATCCTCCATTGTACCCTTGTCTGCTTCACCGTGAACAATTGCAAGATATTCCTTTTTCATTCTGCGGTCTGAAACCTGAGCAGAAAGATTTGCTGCTGCCTTTTGTGATTTTGCATAAACCATAACACCGGCAACATCCTTATCGAGTCGGTGAACAGGATAAATCACGCTTCCCGTATATTCACTGAGCTTATCCACCATACTCGCTTTGCCGTTTCCGTCCTGAGAAAGCAATCCTCTCTCCTTGACACAAACAATTATATGCTCATCTTCAAAAAGAATTTTCATCCGTTTCACCTTCCGTGAAAAAAGAGCTGAATCCATGGGATACAGCTCTTTAAAATTTTATTTTGCATAATCAACTGCTCTTGTTTCACGAATCATGTTGACCTTGATCTGACCGGGATACTCAAGCTCCTGTTCAATCTTTTCAACAATGTTGTGAGCAACAAGTGCCATTTCCTCGTCACTTACAAGCTCAGGCTTAACAATGATTCTTACCTCACGACCTGCCTGAATTGCAAATGCCTTTTCAACACCCTTGAAGGATTCGGAAATCTGTTCAAGTGTTTCAAGGCGCTTGATATAATTCTGAAGATTTTCTCTTCTTGCGCCGGGTCTTGCGGCTGAAATTGCATCCGCAGCCTGAACAAGACAAGCGATTACGCTCTTGGGCTCAACATCACCGTGGTGAGCATGAATTGCATTAACAACAATGTCGTTTTCCTTATACTTCTTGGCGTATTCGACACCGAGCTCAATGTGTGAGCCCTCCTGCTGATGGTCAACAGCCTTACCGATATCGTGAAGAAGACCTGCACGTCTTGCAGTTTTAACATCTGCACCGATTTCAGCAGCCATAAGACCTGCAATGTAAGAAACCTCAAGTGAGTGATTGAGAACATTCTGACCATAGCTGGTACGGTATTTGAGACGACCGATAAGCTTAACAAGCTCATTGTGAACACCGTTAACGCCTGCGTCAATAACAGCTCTGTCACCTGCCTGCTTAATAGCCTGGTCAACCTCACGCTTTGCCTTTTCGTGAATCTTCTCGATAAGTGCGGGGTGGATTCTGCCGTCAGAGATAAGTCTTTCAAGAGTGATTCTTGCAACCTCTCTGCGAACGGGGTCAAAGCTTGAAAGGGTGATTGCCTCAGGTGTATCATCAATGATAAGGTCAACACCTGTAATTGTTTCGAGGGTTCTGATGTTACGTCCCTCACGGCCGATGATACGACCCTTCATTTCATCATTGGGAAGAGCAACAACAGACACAGTAGCCTCCGATGCATGGTCGGCTGCACAGCGCTGAATCGCGGTTGTAATGATTTCTCTTGCAAGATTTTCGGACTCCTCACGAACCATCTGCTCATATTCCATAATCTTGACAGCTTTTTCTCTTTTAAGAGTTTCTTCAAGGGAATTGATAAGATCAATTTTAGCTTGTTCCTTTGTATAGCCCGATATCTTTTCAAGCATTTCTAACTGACTTCTTTTGATGCTTTCTGCTTCGGAAAGTTGATCTTCTGCTTTTTTGATTTTTTCATCAAGAATTTCTTCTTTTTTCTCAAGAGCTTCAGTCTTCTTGTCAAGGCTTTCCTCTTTTTGAATCATTCTTCTTTCCTGACGTTGAACTTCGTTTCTTCTTTCACGGATTTCACGCTCGGATTCATTTCTGAATTTATGAATTTCATCCTTTGCTTCGAGAATTGCCTCTTTCTTTTTTGTTTCTGCTTCGTTCACCGCCTGATTAACAATTCTGGCAGCTTCATCATTTGCGGAACCGATGAGCGCTTCAGCAGTTCTTTTTCTATGAGCAACGCCGACTACGAATCCGACTACGGCAGCAACAACAGCACAAACAACAGCAATAATAATTGCAATAACAATATTGATTTCCAAAGTAGCAGCACCTCCTTCTTTCAAAATTCTTGGGGTGGCAACATATATAATGCGGATTTTCCGCCAGTACTATATCACCGATGTGGTTCATCAAAAGAATTACAGTAATGTTACTCGAGCGACAGTGCAATATACCAAAACTACACCATCTTGAATATTTTAAACCAAAACACACAATATGTCAAGCGAAAAAGGGTGCAAAGGGATATTTTTTTAATACAAATTAAATAATTTTTCATTTACCCCCTGCTTTTTATTGTAATGTTTAGCAAAAAAATACATCTCCGCTGATTTTATCCCAACGAAGATGCATTTTTATTCAGATTTTATTCTTCTGTTTCATCCTGCTCTGCTTCTTCATCTGAAGGCAAAGCGTCACGGTGCTTCTTTGAAAGGAAATAGCCCGCAAGTGAACCCACCGCAATCACACCTGTGGGTGCAACAACAATTTCCGGATTTTCCTTAACAGTTTCAGCCGCCCTTTCAATAACGGTCTGCTCCTGTGTGGTTTCCTCCTCACCGTTCAGAATTGAGGATGTGGTAACAATATTTCCGAAGGCATCAGTGGCATACACACCACCGATAAGGTCTTCAAGATAATTGAAATCGAATCTGTTTGTCGTTTCAGCTTCATCGTTCTGCTGTGTAGTGGTATTCAGGTCATATGTTGTGTCCACACCATAGGTTGTGAGCACATTTTCAGCCGCCTTAGTTGTTGAAAGCTCAGACTGTACCTTATCATCAACAGCAGAAATAACACTGTCTATTGCCTTGCCTGCTTCAGAATCCTGATCGGGAACAATTGTGTTCATAAACTTTTCAACCTCAGCCACCAGATCATTTTCGGACTGCACTGTATTTTCATCATTGAGTGAAGCGTCCTTTTTAATAATGAACTCATAAACCGCACTTTCGTTTCTTGTTCCGTCATTATAGAAAACCGAAAGAAGAACCTTTTCTTCCTTAAGTGAGGTGTAAAGGTCAACGCTTGTGGTTGAGTTAGGCTCAACCTCCACATCATTGAGTCTGATTGTCACATACTCGCTGTTTCCGCCTTCAAGCTGGTCTGCAAGGGCAAAGGGTGTGAACCAGACCTTCTGAGTTGTTTCGGCAACAACAATTTCATAGGTCATAACATCACAGTAAAACTCATCCTCAAGAGCAAAGCAATCATTTGCTTCGGCAAGAACAAAAAGCTCCTCTGCCGTCATACCGTAATCAAAGGAAACACCCTTTTCGGTGAGCATAGTCTGAAGAATGAGCTTCTGCAAAGCGAGCTCATCCTCACTCTGAGTTGCAATTATAAGCATAATCGGGTCAACAGTGATGTCATACATAGTGTTGAGAATTGATGCATAATAAGCATAATCAACATATTCCTTCTGAGCATTAGTTGTTTCCTCATAAGGATAAACGGGCACCTGATAGTCATAGCCTGAAGCTGTGATAAGCTTCGCCCAATGGAAGATTTCTTCAGTGGAAGGATTTTTGCTTACGGGGAGCTCCTCAAACTGTGTAACATAATTTTTCATCGTGTTCACTGCCATACCTGTGAGTGTATCAACACCGGAGGGAAGCATAGTATCGGTGAGGGCTGAAAGAATAATTACCGTTGCACCGTCAAGAGTCACGCCCTTGGGAATTTCAACCTTCTTTTCATAAAGCACATAAACTGCATCGTATTTCAGAGCTGCATAAGTAACGGCAATTGCAGCCTTATCCTCTGCATCCTCATTACCGGGAAGTCTGATTCCGTAATCCTGAAGATATGCACGCATTTCATCAAGTGTCCCTGTCATACCCGATGCCGTAACGAGATAATACATTGCATTGTTTATTTCACTGTAAGCAGCGGCAACGGTATTTTCATCAAGGTCAAAAAGTGTTGAATACTGCTCTGCTTCCTTGATAAATTCATCATATGTATGACTGCCCGGATGGTCCGAGGGCAAGGGCTTCATTGTTTTTGAGGTGACAGCCATCGCATCGTCTCTTACAATAACATTATCAAGCCATGCATAGTTATACACAGGCGATGAGGAACGGGTGTTTCCCGGAAGAATTGCAATCGTACCACCATAGGTAGTGATTGCTGCAGCCGTTATGGGACATACCGCCATGGCAAAGATTATCATTAAAGCAAGAAGCAGAGAAACAAGTTTTTTCATCTTCAAGGACAGCCTCCTTTTATATCATCAGATTCATATAAAGATATACATAATTTCACTATTATACATAGTATATGATACAACTTTCAAAGTGAGATGTCAACAAAAACTCGAATTATTTAACAAAATTCACCGAAAAAAAGTCATCACATACTCAGAATAATCCCCTGTTGACAAAACAGCTTTTATGATATACACTGAACACAGAGCCGGCAGAAAGGAGAATACATATGGAAAGTCATGAAAGTAAAGCTCTGAGATATTCCAAAAGAGAAATTTTTATTCTGGCAGCTTTATCCCTCGTTATCGCTTTTACGCTCATTATATCTATGCTTATTGAAGACGGTTTTTCCGTATCCGACATCTTTTTCTCTTTTATTATAATTCTTGCACTCTCCTTATTGACCGGAGCTGTGATTTATCAATACTACAACAATATTCTTGAATACAGCAATTACGGTTTTACTTTCAAGGGTACAACCTATTCCTACAGCCAGGCAACAAAGCTTGTTGCAGTTCACTACCACAGATTCGGAACATATTATCATCTTTACTCAGGTGATGAAATTATCTATAGATTCTCCGCATCCTACGAGAACAAAGATGATTTTATTGAGGTTTTGCAAAAAAACGGTGTTTTGATTGTAACATAAATAGCTGTTAAAAAAATAATAAGCGTTTCAATGCGAAGGTAAATCGGGTTATCAGTAGTCAGTAGTCGGTAGACAGTAGTCAGGGGTCAGTAGACAGGAGTCAGAAAAAGATAAAACAATAAGGAGTCTGTAAAAAATAAACAATCATTAAAAAGAAAGAATAACAACGTAAAAAGGAATTCTCTTTCAAAAAGCAGATTGTAGCGGGAGCGACTGTCGGACTACACGGCTGTGGAAAGGCACACAAATAAATTAGACAATAGCAGACCTTACGGAATAAATTAAACCAAGCGGCTCAATTTATTGAGCGTTGTTTTAATTAGAGCTGTTCGGCAACCGAGCCGTGGTAT
>JAFUQS010000014.1 GCA_017472225.1 Clostridia bacterium
TAAACAAGTCAGTCGTGTCAAATCTTTCCGAAAGGAATGCGACGATACATAAAAACTATTAAATTATATACAAAACTCTATTTTAAGCAAAAAAATTGAGCACTCACAGGTCAAATCCCTTATGAATACTCAATATGGTGCGAGAGACGGGACTTGAACCCGTACGAGCTGCCCCACACGCCCCTCAAACGTGCGCGTCTGCCGATTCCGCCACTCTCGCATATTTAATTGGCACTCTCTCAAGTGCCAATATACTATAACACCAAAAGATACAAATGTCAATACCTTTTTTAAAAATATTTCAAAAAATATGAGATTTATTTTTCATAATAAAAACATCGTTTTATTCCTCGCTGAAAGCTGATACGATTGATGTGTCTTCAAGGAAGGTGTTGAGATTATATAGGAACAGTATGTGCGAAAAATCGGTTTCGGACATAACTGCCTTAATGCTTTCTGTCATATATCTTGGGTCAACAATAACAATCTTCGTGAAGTAAGGAGTGAGCATGGGTATCATGCAGTTCGCAAAGGAATCCTTAACGATGAGAAGCGTGTTTGTTGTGTCTGCCGTGGTGGTGATGATAACTTTATCGTAGTTGCCGCCGAGAAAGACTTCGTATTTGTTTTTTTGTGTGAGCTTGTTTTCATCGAAAAGTGTTGCAGTTTTTTTCTGTTGGGATTCAAAATTAACAACATATGAGCCGGCTGAATTTTCGGGGATGCAGACTTCAATGGTGTCCTTCGCATCGTGTACCCCTGCTTTGCCTGAAAGAGTTCCTTCAAAATCAGTTGTAACAGGGAAGAATTGATAGTTGATATTGCTTGTATCGAGCTGCCATTTTTCTGCAATGGCACCGAATACACTGTAAGCAGCTTTTGTTGTCCAATGATGGTCTGTTTTATAAAAAAGCTCATCACCGTTTTGCTTTGAGTTCTGCAGAATCTGAGCAACATCAAGCTTGTGAAGACTTTCGGCTTTAAGTGAAGCGTATACCTTGTTTATCTGCGTTTTCTGGTCGGGGAGGGTGATATCATAGGGCAGATGCTCACTGTAAATATATGTGCTGTTAGGGGAGAGAACAAATAACTGCTTTGCCCCCGTGTTTTCATTGCAGAAACGGTTGATTGCTTCTGTCTTACCCTCGGTTTCGGCTTTGTTATATCCCGTCTGACTGTCGAAAAGAAAGCCTTCTTCACCGATGAAAACACCGTTTTGTTCTCTTTTTCCTATAAGCCTGTCTGTAAAGGTTTTAAGCCTGATTGCTTCATCTCTCAAAGGGAACTGATCGGAAAGATAGCTTTCAAAATCCTTCATAAAGCTGCCGTTTATAATGCTTTGCCATGTGAGAGCCGGAGCTGCAGAAAGAACACGGTTTTCGCTTTCGGAAAACTCTCTGTCATCGGAAATAAAGCCATAAAAGCCTAAGCCTGCCGTTAAAATGCAGAACACAATGCTGAGCATGACTGCTACTGTTCTGATTCCTTTTTTTGTACCGGCGGGCGGTGGGGTATTTACTTGTCCGTTGGTCTGTTGCGGAATACTGTTCATAAAAATAAAATCACCTTAGATTATATTTGCTGATTTAAAATCTGAAATACAAGAACGGATTATAGGTTTCACTGATAAGATAGGCTATGCACAGCACAAAAATCACAACATAAATTACACTGTTTGAAATAACCAGTGCATATTTGTTTTTGGGTCTCGGCATGGCTTCAAAAAAGCCGAAGGCTGAAAGACTCATGAGAACTATTGCAAAGCCGTTTGATGAAAGCAGATATCCTGAAGTGGAGTCAAAAATCGGGTTGCTGCCGATGCCGAACATTGCACCGAGATAGCTGAAGGCTGAGGATATATCCGTACTTGAAAAGAAGACCCAGCCAATCATAACAACAATCAGTGTGAGAATTCGTCTTACGGTCAGGGGAATATGCTTCAGAATATCCTTGAGAAGATATTTTTCAGCAAGAAGCAGTATTCCGTAAAATCCGCCCCATGCGATAAAGGTCCATTCTGCACCGTGCCACAGTCCCGTGAGAGACCACACGATGAGAATGTTGAGAATTGTCCGTGCAGTACCCTTTCTGTTGCCGCCAAGGGGGATGTATACATAATCCCGGAACCATGAGCTCAGGCTGATGTGCCATCTTCTCCAGAAATCCGTGATGCTGATTGCAGTGTAAGGGAAGTTGAAATTGCGCACAAATTCAAAGCCGAGCATTTTTCCGAGTCCCACAGCCATGTCGGAGTAGCCGCTGAAATCAAAATAAATCTGCAATGTATAGCAGAAAATACCGATCCAGGCCGTTGCCATTGACATTTCCTGAATTTCAAAGCCGAGAATTTCTGTGTATACGGCACCGATTGTGTTTGCGAAAAGCACTTTCTTGCCAAGTCCTCTCACAAAGAAAATAATACCGTCGGCAAATTTTTCTTTTGTTACGGCTCTGTCTGTAAGCTGCCTTTCAATGTCGGAATACTGAACGATGGGGCCTGCAATGAGCTGGGGGAACATTGTGATGTATGCTGCAAAGGGGATAAGCTTTTTCTGTGCCTTTACCTTACCGCAATAAACATCCACAACATAAGAAAGAATCTGGAATGTGTAAAAGGATATACCAACCGGCAGGGGAAGGTTGTTGTTTTCAAGTGAAAGACCGAAAATACTGTTGAGATTTTCCGTTATAAAGCCGGCATATTTAAAATATCCGAGAACAAAAAGATTGAAAAGAACAGCACAAAGGAAGATAAGCTTTGCTGTTCTTTTTCTGCCTTTTTCAAACTGATGCTCAATATCAACGCCGATGTTGAAGTTAAAATATATGCTTATGAGCATAAGAATGATATATGTAGGCTCACCCCAGGCATAGAAAATCAGGCTCACTGCCAGAAGCACGAAATTTTTCTTGCTTATTTCCTTTTGCTTGTTGCGGCTCAGGGGCAAAAAATAAAGTGCCAATGTCAGGGGCAGAAAAAGGAATAAAAAAACGGAGCTGCTGAATACCATTTGTATACCTCTGAAAAATTATAAACTGTCAGAAAATGCCGAATAGGCTGCCCGGGCATCTTCGCCCACGGCAAAGAAAATGAAGCTGTTTTCATAAACAAGAACTGCATTTTCCAAAAGTGCGCTTTGCTGCGGCGCATAAGCTTCAAACAGATTCTTTTTATCTGTCAGCACCTTTTCAACCTTTGAAAACATCTGCTGACCGAGTGAAGAATCCGTCACCTTCACAATAAGGAGCTCACGAACATCCATAACATCTTCACTTTTATAGTAAATGAAGGAATCGGGGGCTTCTGCTTCAATACCGAATTGCTTTCTGAGTCCTTTTTCATTCTGCTGAACGGTGCCTTCAAGGTTCATTACTGAAATTACCGACTCACCGACCTCGGGCGCAGACCTTTCACTGACCTTGTCCTGTGCATTGACAAACATGATGAAGGCAATCAGGCAGACTATGCTTACCACTTCGCCGAGCTTGATAATTAACTGCTTCATCCCACAATCCCCTTTTCTTCAATAATGAATCTGAGCCAATATTTGTCATAAAAGGTTTTTGAAAGGTGAATTCCGTCTATGCCGTAGCATTCGGGATGTGCCTTCAGAACGGAGCTGCTGTTGAGAAATTCCACGTCAAGCTTTTCGCACATTTTTTTCAATGCCTTGTTGTAGGCACCGATGTTTTTGAATCTTTCGGCAGTTGCAATGCTTCTGTCAACGGGGAAAAGCCCGCTTATTATGATTCTTGTTCCGGGAAGCTCCTTTTTGAGCTTTCTGATGTGCTTTGTATAGTTTGAAATGAAGCTTTTTTTGTGATTTTCTGTGGTTCCGATCATGTTTATTCCGTAATGGAGAATAAGCACAGGGGGATTGAGTCCGATAATTTTTTCGGTGTTTTCGGAAAGGTGAGTGAAATTTGCACTTACCTGTGTGATAAGATGATTACTGTTGAGAATATTATATATCTCAAGGCCGTTCATCAGTGAGTCTCCTACGATATAAACATTTTTGAAAAGTTTTCTGTAGGTTGTTTTTCCTTTGTCGAGAGCCTTGAGTGCCTTTTTGATGTCCTTCTGATTTGCACCGAGAAGAAGATTTCTCTTTTGCAGAATATCATTGATGTTTTTTTCAACAGCCTGAACATCATTGGCGGAAAGGCTGTTTAAAATTGAAATTCCCTCATCTGTCTGAGTCTGTGATTTTTCTGCCGGATTTATAACGAAAAGCAGGTTATAAACGGGATAAACCAGAAGCAACAGACAGACAAGCAAAAATGAAACTGTCTTTTTCAAAATACGTCACCTTATGTTGTAAATATATATTATCTCTTTAAAACAGGTCAAAAACCGTCTATTATAGTTTACAACTTTTTTATCTCTAAATCAATAGAAAATCGATATTATTCGACAGTATTTTTTTGAGATGAAAAAAGCTTTATAGCTTCTTTCAAGGCTCAGCAAAGTCAGTTGAACCCCTCACTTGACTAAACCACACAATGATGATATTATATATTTATATATGTCAAAGGAGTTGATAAATTTGACAATAGAAAAGCTTAAAGAATCAGAGCCCTTGTTCGGCTGTTGGTATGTTGAAGCAAAGGTTGCCGAGGGCAGAAGCTCAAAGGTTTTCAAGGTCAGTAAAACTGAAGAGGGCAAAAGCACCTTTATGTGCCTTAAAACTGTCAGATTTCCGGGCAGCAATAACGAGGTGAGCAAAGCCATTGCTTCAGGAAAATACAACAATGTTGATGAGTATCTCGCTGTTCTGGAAAGCGAAGTTAAACTTAATATGGAAAAAATGCTGCAGCTCAGGGATAACGGAAACATTGTCCGTTTTGAGGATTACTGCATTGTCAAGGAAAGCTCCTGCTTTTATGTTGTTATGCTCATGGAGCTTCTGACACCACTCAGCGATTATCTCAAGGCAGATAAAATCAAGCCTAAAGAGGTAATCAAAATCGGTTGGGATTTGTGCAATGCCCTTGAAGGCTTCCGCCATGAAGGTATAATGCACCACAATATCAGACCCGACAACATTTATGTTGACTCAAAGGGTAATTATAAGCTGGGCGATTTCGGTATCAGTGACATTGGCGAGCAGACCCGTGAGCCGGGCGGTTATTCTGCGCCGGAGCTTTTTTCAGGCTCTCAGGTTGACTCGGCTTCGGATATTTATTCGCTTGGTGTTGTGCTTTATAAGCTCCTCAATAATAACCGTGGGCCCTTCCTTCCGCCCTTCCCTGCACCTATTTCCCTTGCGGACAGGGAACAGGCAACGGTCAGACGTCTCAGGGGCGACCTTTTTTCCACCCCTGCAAATGCGGATTATAATCTTGCAAAAATTGTGTTCAAGGCGGCTGCCTTCAGACCTGAGGAGAGATATGAAGCTCCCTTCATGATGAGAAGAGACCTTGAAAGGTATCTTCAGGCTCTTGCAAGCGCACCTGTTGCACCTGTGACCGGGCATGCTGCAAAAACTCACCATGTGGGCTCAGAAACGCCGAGAAGACCCAGACCCGACGGAGCACAGAGTGTAACTGCGGCGGATAAAAACGATTTTGCAGAAGCCTTCACCGATGATGAAGCGGACTCCGAGGAAAAGCCGGATAAGAAATGGTATTTCATCATTATGGCTCTTGTTGTGGTTCTTGCGCTTGTTATAGGCTTGGTTGTGAAAAGCTCTGCCGACAGAAAGAAAGAGCCGGTGACTGAAGATACAACTACCTCGGCAACCACAATTGAGATAACCACCACAGAAGAACTCACAACTGAGGAAACTACCACCGAGGAAACCACCACCGAAGAAACAACAACCGAAGAGACTACAACTGAGGAAACCACCACCGAAGAAACAACCACGGAAGAAACCACAACTGAGGAAACAACAACCGAGGAGACTACTGCTGAAGAAACCACGGCTGCCGAAGAAACAACAGAGCCGATACTCGTCGGTTCGGTCAACACGGCAGGGTCACAGAATGAAGACGGAAAGTATTTCATAAACCTTGAAAGCTATTCTGTCACAGACGGTCTCAGCGATGCCGATGATAAGCAGATAAGCGTTGAAATCAGTGATGACCTTGGTCCTTCACCTCAGCCGAGTGGCGATGTTTATGTTTATATGATGATAGACGCCGTGCATATTCAGACTATAAAGCCTCAGGTTTCCCTTCAGGAAAACGATGACGGAACATATCTTTGCTCCATCACCATTTACGATGAAGAATTCTTCTATGAGCCTTCTGATTATCAGTATTATCTTTGCTTTGAAGAAGGCGCAATTGAATCTGAAACATCCTTGATTCTTCCTGTGCAGATTAAACTGTAAAATAATGAAAAGCATCATCTCCCGTTGTGGCAACACATCGGGAGATAAATTATTCCTCCGGAAAAAGCTCACGGCTGCAAGAGGAAAAAACTGTTGGTTATTATCTGTTTCAGATATTGAATTCTTATTATGTTTTTGATATACTTGAAATATCATAAAGCAAAGGAGATCTAATATGGATTGTATTGAACAAATCAAAGAACAAATTTGTGACGTGTGTCATAAAATGTGGCAGCTTGGCTGGGTTGCGGCAAATGACGGAAATGTCAGTGCAAAGCTTCCCGACGGCAGAATAATTGCAACCCCCACAGGAATCAGCAAATCCTTCATCACACCGGATAAGCTTGTCATACTCGATAAGGATGGCAACATTCTTGAGGCACAGGAAGGCTACAGACCCTCAAGCGAAATTAAAATGCATCTTCGCTGTTATGATAAGAGAGAAGATGTTTTCAGTGTAATTCATGCCCATCCTCCCGGAGCAACAGGCTTTGCAGTTGCCCATAAGGCTATGGATATGTATAATATGATTGAAGACGTTGCAGTTATCGGTTCAGTACCTCTTACACCTTACGGTACACCTTCAACCTCAGAGGTTCCCGATTCAATTGAGCCTTATCTTGAAGAACACGATGTTATGCTTCTTGAAAATCACGGTGCTCTTGCTGTGGGCAGTGATGTTATTACTGCTTTTTACAGAATGGAAAGCCTTGAGCTCTGGGCTAAAATCACCATCAACGCTGTTATTCTCGGCGGAAGTCACGATATCAGCAAAGACAACATTCAGAAGCTTATTGATCTGAGAGGTTATTACAGAGTAACAGGCCGTCATCCCGGATACAAGGTTTTCAATCCGGAGGATGAAATGCTGCACAAGAAAGATTAAGAGGTGTATTTATGCTTAAAGGAATATCTCCCTTGATTTCACCTGAGCTTCTCAAGGCTCTTGCTGAAATGGGACACGGTGATGAGCTTGTTATTGCAGACGGAAACTTCCCTTGCCACAGTGTCGGCAAGAACTCAATTGTTGTCCGTGCCGACGGTCATGGTGTGCCTGAAATATTGGAGGCGGTTTTAAAGCTTATCCCTCTTGATACATACACTGAAAAGCCCGTTGCTCTTATGGAGGTCGTTAAAGGTGACACCTGCGGAACTCCCGAAATCTGGCAGAAGTACGATGAGCTTCTCACAAAATATGAGCCTGACCACCATGCAATTGACTATACAGAACGCTTTGCTTTTTACGAAAGAGCAAAGGATGCCTATCTTATTATTGCAACAGGGGAGAAGGCAATTTATGCCAACATTCTTCTCAAAAAGGGTGTGGTAAAATGAAAACGGTTTTAGCTTTTGACTTCGGTGCCTCAACGGGCAGAGCCATTAAAGCGGTATTTGACGGAAACGAAATAAGCTATGAGGAAATCCATCGCTTTGAAAATATCCCGAAAACTGTTGACGGACATATCTGTCACGATGTTGATATGATTCTCGGCGAAATCAAAGCCGCCGTTGATAAGGCAGGAAAAATTGATTCGCTCGCTTTTGACACATGGGGTGTGGATTACGGTCTTCTGAACGGTGACGGAAAGCTTATTCATGAGCCTTATCATTACCGTGATGAGCGTACAAAGTATGCCCTCGGCAAGGCTTTTGAAAAAATCAGCGCAGATGAGATTTATGCTCAAACGGGTAATCAGATAATGAACATCAACACCTTGTTCCAGCTCATTTGTGATGAAAATATACATAAAGCGGATAAACTTCTGTTTATGCCTGACCTTTTCGGGTATCTGCTGACGGGGAAAAAGGTTTGTGAAATGACTATTGCATCAACCTCACAGATGTTTTCACCCGAGACAAAAAAATGGAGCAAAAAAATTCTTGAGGGCTTTGATATTAAAGAGGATTTATTTGCACCTGTTTGTGAAAGTGCAACCGTAAACGGTGAGTATAAGGGTATACCTGTTATAAGCGTTGCAGGTCACGATACCCAGTGTGCCGTTGCGGCAATGCCTGCAAAAACTGCAAATCCTGCTTTTCTTTCCTGCGGCACATGGTCGCTTATCGGCTGTGAGCTTGACGAGCCGGTTATGACAAAAAAGAGCAATGCACTTGAGCTTTCAAATGAAATGGGTGCCAACGGAAAAATTAACTTCCTTAAGAATATAAGCGGTTTGTGGCTTATTCAGGAGACAAGACGTGACCTTGAAAAAACAGACCGCAGATATTCATACAATGAGCTTGAAATGCTTGCAAGAGACAGTAAGCCTTTCAGAAGCTTCATTGACCCGGACGATCCCTCTCTTTCTTCCCACGGCAATCTTCCCGATAAAATCAGAGATTATTGCAAAAGAACAAATCAGCCTGTGCCGGAAACAATCGGTCAGGTTGTAAGGTGCATTTATGAAAGCCTTGCGCTGAAATATCGTCTTGCTCTTGAGCAGATTTCAGAGTGTACGGGCAAAAAATTCGATGTGCTTCATCTTATGGGCGGAGGCACAAAGGATGGCTTTCTTTGTGAGCTTGCCGCTCAGAGCCTGGGTCTGCCTGTCGTTGCAGGTCCGATAGAGGCTACGGCTCTCGGAAATATTGTTCTTCAGCTTATTGCTTTGGGTGAGATAAAAAGCATTGAACAAGGCAGAAGAATAATTGCTCAAACGGAAAAAGTCAAAACCTATAATGAGGAGCATACACCCGATTGGGATGATGCTTTCAATAGATTTTGCAAAATAATAAAACAATAAATATAAAGGAGAAAATTATTATGTTATATCCCAAAATTGGTATCAGACCCGTTATCGACGGCCGCTGGGGCGGTGTCAGAGAAAGCCTTGAGGTTCAGACAATGGGTATGGCTCAGTCTGCTGCAAAGCTTATCAGCGAAAATCTCAGATATCCCGACGGTACTCCCGTACAGTGTGTGATTTCAGACACCACAATCGGTGGCGGCGCAGAGGCAGCAAAATGTGAAGATCAGTTTTCAAAAGAAAATGTTGTTGCAACCCTCAGCGTAACACCTTGCTGGTGCTACGGCTCAGAAACCTTTGATATGAATCCCAACACAATCAAGGCTGTCTGGGGCTTCAACGGTACAGAAAGACCCGGTGCGGTTTATCTTGCCGCTGTTATGGCTGCATATGCACAGAAAGGACTTCCGGCATTCTCAATTTACGGCAGAAATGTTCAGGATATTGACGACAGAACAATACCCGAAGATGTTGCACAGAAGATTCTCAGCTTCGCAAGAAGTGCTGTTGCAGTCGGCTGGATGAAAAATAAGGCTTATGTCAACCTTGGCGGAATTTCAATGGGTATTGCAGGCAGCTACTGTGATGCAGCGATGTTCCAGAAGTATTTTGGAATCCGTGCCGAGTGGGTGGATATGAGTGATATTATCAGAAGAATTACTCTTGAAATTTACGATAAGGACGAATATGAAAAGGCACTCAAATGGATCAAAGCAAACTGCAAGGAAGGCTTTGATGTAAATGCAGGTAAGAATCTTCCCGAAATCATCAGAAAATCAAAGGTTGTTCCCGCTGATAAGGACTGGGAGTTTATCGCTAAATTCTCAATTATAGTCAAGGATATTCTTTATGGTAACAAGAAGCTTGATGATATGGGCTGGCATGAAGAAGCACTTGGCAAAAATGCTGTTGCAGGCGGCTTCCAGGGACAGAGAAACTGGACAGACTGGCTTCCCAATGCTGACTTCACAGAAGCAATTATGGCTTCAACCTTTGACTGGAACGGTCCCAAGGCACCTACACCCTTTGCAACCGAAAATGATACCCTTAACGGCGTTTCAATGATGCTCGGTACACTTGTTTCCGGCAGTGCTCCCTGTTTCCACGATGTTCGTACATATTGGAGCCCCGATGCCTGTGAAAGAGTTACAGGCATCAGACCTGAGGGCAAGGCAAAGGACGGCTTTATTCATCTTATCAACTCAGGCGCAACTGCACTTGACGGAAGCGGTGCATCAAAGAATGAAAACGGTGAAGGCTGTATGAAGCCCTTCTGGGAAATGACAGAAGAAGATATCAATGCTTGTCTCAAGGCAACGGATTGGTGCAGAGCAAACTACGAATACTTCAGAGGCGGCGGATTCTCAAGCCATTTCCGCTGCAAGGCTGAAATGCCCGTAACAATGCTCAGAGTCAATATCATCGACGGTGTCGGACCTGTTATGCAGATAGCTGAAGGCTACACCGCTGACCTTGCTGACACAGTACACACAACAATTGATAAGAGAACTGACCCGACCTGGCCTACAACCTGGTTTGTTCCCAACCTTACAGGTGAAGGTGCATTCAAGGATGTTTACTCAGTAATGGCTAATTGGGGCGCAAATCACGGCGTCACAGTTTACGGCCATGTAGGTGCTGACCTTATCACTTTGGCTTCAATGCTCCGTATCCCCGTTAATATGCACAATGTACCCGAAGAGAAAATCTTCCGTCCCCATTCATGGGCAGCCTTCGGCACAGAGGACAGTCAGAGTGCAGATTATCGTGCCTGCAAGACATACGGACCTATTTACGGTTAAATAATTCAATCAGGGGACTGTCGGTGTGAAAACGAGTAACACAGGGGGCAGTCCTCTTTTTTATAAAAAAGTAAAGATTAGTGGCAGCCGTAGGCTGACGGATGAGTTTTCATAAAAATAAAATTTTTTTTGTTACCTTTTTAAAAAAATGATACTATACATATGAGAGGCATTTAAAGGATAAGCTATCATGCTTTTTCGTGCGAGAAAACGAAAGGGGAGAATGTGTATGAAAAGATTTTTATCAGCTATAACTATATGTGTTTTGCAAATTATATCTTATTTGTTTGTTAACGATTTTTTACAAACGATACTAAATAAATATTTTAGAAGTGATTTTTATGTGTTAATAGTATTATTTTTATTAATTATTACACCGGCATTTATTTATCTCTTTTGTAATTCAGTTTTTTGTTCTAAAAAGGATTATAATGGGAAAACAAAAAATGTTTTATTCACTATTCTTTTGTTTATAATTTGCAATATAGTGTATTATATGTTTTTTCTTAAAAAAGACGATAACTTTTGGGGAGCCGGCTTCTCTTTATATACATGTTGGGTTATTGTAGTTTCAGTAGTTTTAATTGTTTATTATAACTCAATCAAGAAAACAGACAAACTGATACAGTCACCTCAACTAAACCATTGAGCATTAACTACTTCTTTGGAAATGAACTTGAAAAAAATTATATAATAAAAAAGGATTGGTTATTATGATATTAAAAAACAGATTTTAATGCCATATAATCAAAAGAGACGTAATTTTTGAAGTATATGATGATTTCTTAAAAATAAAATCGGATTATATTGATGATTTGTATTTTGACTTTTTAAGTCAAGAAATTTCTTTTATCAAGCCAAGATGATGAACACGGGGGACGGTTCTGTGTGTTAAAAACTAATTTGGTTGGGTAGCTGTCTGCTGCCCAACCATCAACGGAACAGTTATAACCTATGATGCCATAGGTAACCCGACAAATTATATGGGTGCTGAAATGACATGGTTTGGCAGACAGCTTATGTCGTATAAAACCGATGACCCTGAAGTGGGCAGGCTCTTGAATGCGGATAGTGTGGAGGATGAACTCTGATGAAATCTAATTTTAGAAAAAAAGACCTTATAAGATTGGTGATAGTATATCTTTCTTTTAGATTAACAGGACAAATTTTTCTATCTAATTTTGATAATAAATATGTTGGCACTCTGCTTGTGTTTATATTTGAGCTCTTTCCTGTTTTATATACGGTGGTAGTGTATTTGTCTCAAAGGTATAGTTTTAAATATTATTGGGAGTTTCCTTTATTAGGGTTCGTAAACTTAATAATTCCCACTTATTGGATGGTTTTTTATAACATATATGATGGCTTTGCACCTCGGCTGTTGATGCAACATTCATGGCTTTCTGTTTTTGTGAATTTGCTTTACTTTTTTGTTTTGATTTTAGCTGTATCAAGACAGAAAAAGAATAACACCGAGGAATGAAAAAAACAAGTTCTTGGCTCTCCAATATGCGAGAGCTGGATGAGAAGTAAAAAACATTTGCCCTGTCAACTTCGGCGGTCTCCGAGGCTGCTGTGAGCAGCATGTTCCCCGTGTACAGGGAAACAACATGAGGTGTTCGACCCGGCAAAATCTATAGAGGTGATGATACAATGAAAAAGAAGCATTTTTTTACGGTATGTTTTTTTGTTATTGGCATACTTTTGTTAGTTTTTATCATCAAAAATTATAAAGATATAGATAAAATTAAGAAGTGTGATGTTGATTTGATAGTCAATGTTTGTTCATATGATTGTAATACAAAAGAAAAAGGAATCGATTCATATCGTATTAAATATTTGACACAAACAAATGAGTATATTACTTTAAAAGATTTTGATCACATACACAGAGCCGTATATTCTGAAAACAATAAGTTTTTTTGTGCTAAAAAAAGAGATGATATATATGTTGTTAAAGTAGATAGTGCAGAAAAGTATTCTGCATTAAAACTTGATTTTCTTCCAAGTGATATTTTTGTGTTTAATAATTCATTGCTCGTTCTGAAGTGCGAAGAAAACAAATCTATGTTGTACATGGTCGATTTCGAAAACGAAACAACAAAGGCTTTAATTGACAATATAGGATTGGCACGATATGAATATAATGGCTACGAAAACATCGACTATAGTGATGTTTTTGTAAGTGGAACAAACATAATATACAAAAGTGTTGACGGATTTTATTATCATTATATCAATAACGAAAATCATAATAAACTTAATATAAATGGCAATATTCTGGGATTCAGTAAAAATGATACAGTTATTTATGCTCGCAATTTATTGTTCGAGGGCACAGAATTTTCTGTTGATTCTATAGTTGAATTTAATTTAAAATCAAAAACGGAGAAGCTGAGAAGATTAGTATTCTTCAAACCTTTAGAATCTTGTGTTTTCAGTCCTGATGGACGATATATGTTGACATTATCAAATAATGGTGAAGGTTTTAATAGTTCACATATATACGATTTGTATAGTTTTGCTTCTGTTAAATTAGAAGAAGATTTTGTAATTGATGTATTCAAAAGTGCGCAATGGCTAAAAAACACAAGGTGACGATTCTCTGCCTTGACGAAAAGTAAAGATCGGAAAGTTATATAAGGGAAGGGTGGTTATATGATGAATTACAGAGTTAAAAATAATATTATTCTATTAATAAGTTTGCTTATTGCACCATCAATTGTGGAAAAAATAGTTTTTGAACAAGAAATAGGCACTAAGATTGTTTTGTTTATTCTTTTAGAAATAATTTTTATAATTTTTATAATTTCTTTTACATCTATTATAAAGAGTAAAAACAGTCTTTTGTTATCATTTTTTGTTTTATCAACTTTGGTTTTAGCATGCTTTTCTTTATCTGCTTTTCTATTTATGTATGTTTTCTACGAAAAAAATATATATCCTTTGTTTTTTACAACAATTGTTTTGTTCATTATGTTTGTGGCTTTTTTATCAAAGTCAATCAAGGGGCGCTTCTGTGGTCAGAACATAGGTGACGATGAGAACACAGGGGACGGTTCTGTGTGTTAAAAACTAATTTGATTCTCAATTTCTATTTGTTATTAAAAAAACTATTTAAGGGGATGGCATAATGAAAAAATTGAAACATCTAATATTTGTTTTGTTTGTAATGGTTCTGTTTTTGCCTTATTTTTTTGTAGAAATAAATACCATGCTTTATAAAGACGAGTTTGATAATTTATATTTGCAAACGCAAGAAATCAGTGATGATAATTACTGTAAGGTGTTCGATAAAAATGAAAAATACTCAAAAGTGTTTTATGCAACAGAAACTAGTACATTTATGTGTTATTTTTTTAGAGATGATACTCTTGATAAGTGGATTTTAGATAGATGTGAGATTCTATGGTCTAGTTCGGGTAGTGCGTCAAAATTTTCTTTCCCATTCTATCCTGTGAAAAATTTTAAAACATATTTTGGCGAACACAGGGGACGGTTAGCGTAAAAACCATGGCTTAACCCCCTTGAAAAAAGAAAACAGATGCTGCCTTCTCTTTCAGATAAGGTGAAATCCGCAGACTGTGCAATTTTCTTAATTTTCGCTACAACATACTGAGTAATTATTTTTTACTTTTTTGATATAAATATAGTAATCCTCGGAATATATAAAAAGCTCCGCACAACACGGAGCTTTTATATGTCTATTTGGATATAAACAAAAAATCCGAACCCTTTTCCTATCGGGAAAATTTGGTTCGGATTTTTCTTTTTTGGTGCGGATGACGGGACTTGAACCCACATGAAATTAACTTTCACTAGAACCTGAATCTAGCGCGTCTGCCAATTCCGCCACATCCGCATATTAAATTAGTTGGTGCTGATTAGTCAGCAAGCGCGTGACTCTTGCGGTTCCCAAAATTCTTTGCTTGCTTTGTTCGCTTCGCAGAATTTTGACCGCTGCGCCATCGGAATTTCACTTCATCCGCCACAGGCGGCGTTCAATTACGATGCTGCCAATTCCGCCACATCCGCATATGAATGAATCTTACCACAAATTGAGGTTTAAGTCAATACCGAAAATAAAAATAATTTAGTGATATTTTGTGTTACTTTGTTGACTTGACAAGTGCGATAATGTATAATTCTCTTCAAAGAACCAAGGGGTGGTTATGCTATGTCAATGAATAATGAAGTGTCAGCAGTCAAGGGCAACGGTAAATACCTGTTTTGCTATTTTACCGGAAACGAGCCTGAAAAAGAATCAATAAATTTTGCCTTGAGTGAGGACGGATACAATTTTATTCCGCTTAACGGTAATAAAGCCGTGCTTTTCAATGAAAAGGGTACAAAGGGTATCCGTGATCCGTATATTTTCCGTGATGTCAATGGAGGATATTTCATTATCGGTACAGATATGAGAAGTGAGCTCGGCTGGGCATCAAACCATGCAATGTGTATCTGGCATAGTGTCGACCTTGTATCATGGGAGCAATATCCCATACTTGAAATGAATGACTATCTTCCTTGTTCCTGCCGTACATGGGCACCGGAGGTGTTCTATGACAGAGAAAAGGATATGTATATGATTTATTGGGCGAATGCTCAGCACTTCACAGAAAATGACGAGTGGACTAAAACTGTTGTGTGGTATGCATATACAAAGGATTTCAGAAAGCTTGAAACTCAGCCACGGATTCTTTATGCACCGCCTTGCAACAAGGATGCAATTGATGCCGATATCATTGAAAATGACGGCACTTATTATATGTATTATAAGGACGAAAACGAAAAATATATCTGCTATGTTTATTCAGATAAGCTTACAGGTCCTTATAAAGAGCCGGAAAACAAAAACATCACCGCTTTTGAGGACCATACAGAGGGCTGCTGTATGTATAACATCAAGGGTACCGATACATGGGTTATGATTATGGATTCATACACAAAGGGCTATTATGTTATGCAGCAGACTGAAGACTTTGTGAATTTTAAAAAGGTGAAGGAAAGGGACTACAGCTTTGATTTTTCTCCCCGTCACGGCTCAGTTCTTTTTATAACTGACGATGAATATGAAAAAATGTTGAAGCATTACGGCAAGTAAAGGATTGCAGGATTATGAAATTCAGTAATGGTGCGGTAGAGTTCAGAAAAATTGAACAAAAAAGCGAAATCCGTGATTTCGGAAAAAACATACCCTTTGATGAGTATCTTTATAAAGAAGAGCTGCCCGAAAATTATGTCAGCATACTTTCATACGGTGCAGACACAGAAGGCGATTATCTCACCAATACAAGGGCAATCAATACTGCAATCACTTTTGTCAGTGAACAGGGTGGCGGCACGGTATATGTGCCGGAGGGTGTTTTTGTATGCTCTGCCGTGGTGATTAAAAGCAACGTTACTCTTTTTGTTGAGGGTACGCTCAGATGCATTGACTGTGAAACTAACAAAAATGCTTTTGAAAAGCTTTCGGGGAATGAAACCTATTATGTCCACAGCAGAACAAGAAAAGGCTTTATTTATGCCGAAAATGCTGAGAATATCACGATTTGTGGCGGCGGAAGAATTGACGGCAACGGAGCTTCTTATTGTGAACAGGCAAATATGCCTCAGGTGCTTTTACCTTTGGAGCATTTTCATCTGAAATCATATATCATGGGCTTCAGAAGCCGTATCCGTTTTGAAAAAAAGTTGAGCGGAAGAGTTAACCTTGTTGAAATCTGTCAGTGTGAAAATGTGGATATACATAACATTGAGTTTTATGAAAGTGCCTGCTGGACTTGTAATCTTTTTGAGTGCAATGAAATCAGCATAAAGAATGTTATAATCAATAACAATTTCCATGTTGCCAATACTGATGGCTTTGACCTGAGCTGCTGCAGTAATGCACTTGTTGACCACTGTTATATCGTGACGGGTGATGATGCTCTGTGCATCAAGGCAGACGGCGATAAGGATATAGAAAACATCACAATCAGAAACTGCAAGGCGATGAGTCTTGCAAACTGCTTCAAAATCGGCACAACGGTTTACCGTAATGTTAAAAAAATTCTTGTTGAAAACTGTGAATTTTTCATGGAGAACACCACAGGCGGGTATTCGGGTATTTCAATTCAGTCCGATTGCGGCGGTGAGGTCAGTGATATCACAGTGAGAAATGTTAAAATGAAAGGGGTTACCTCCTGCTTTCTTTTATGGCTTGGTGACAGAAGGGGAATTACTCCCGGCTCACTCAGCGGTGTCACTTTGCAGAATATTGAAGCTACAGATGTTTCTCTGCCGTCAGCCATAACAGGTGTGCTTCACAATGGAAAAATCTTCAGAGTTACCGATGTTTTGCTGGATAATATAAGTATAACCTACCGTGACGGCGACGAGGAAATTTATATAAGAGAAGACGGAGTAGGCTATGAAGCAATGCTCGAATATCCCGAAATCACAAGACTTTCAAGTATTTATATAAATTCTCATGAGGAATCACCCTATTGGGAGCTTCCCGTTTGCGGACTTTATGTGAGAGACTGCGAGGGCCTCAGGGTGAATAATTTCAGGTGTACACCGAGAAGCTGCAACAAAAGACCGATTACAAACATTGAATTATAAAGAAAAGCTCCATCGCAATATGCGATGGAGCTTTTCATAGGGGAGAGATTATTTAGATGGAGAGTTGGAAATCTTGTCAACAAGCTCAAGCACCTGAGCTGCAATTTTTTTCCGGTTCTTTTTTGTAAGGCTCTTATAAACGGGGTAAGCGGGAATCATAACTATAATGCCTGCCACACCTAAAATAATGCCGGCAAGAAAAGTGATATTTTCAAGAATGAGGCTCATTCCGCCACCAAGCATCAGAAGACCTGTGATACCCAGAATGAGGGATACAACCTGACCGGGAATTTCCGCCTTTCTGTCAAGCTCTTTAAGCTTTTCTATGTCACTTTTTTCCGTGGGAGCAGTTATATATTTTTCTTTGATTTTAAGAATCTCGTCCTTATGCTCGGGACTATAGCTTATAGTGAATCTGTTATGGTTCATTTTTCGACCTCTTTGATGTTTGCTGAATTTGTGCCGATTTTAGCACCGATAGGTTAAGACAATAATTTACTTATGTTTATGTTTTGTTAAATCATTCTGAGAAATTATTATTCTTTTAAAAGAGCTGCAAAAACAGAAGTTTTTTGCAGCTCTGCGGAATTTTTTAACCGGGAAGATTGGATATTTCCTCAGCTAATTCAAGAATTTTCGGTGCGATTTTTTCTCTGCGTTTTTTCACAACAAATCTTCTCACGGGCGCAATGAAAAACAGCATTACCACACCTGTAATACCGACTACAATACCGAGCACCATCTGATTCATTGCAAGCGAAAAACTCATTCCTGCACCGAAAACAAGTACGCTGACAATTGCATAAACAATAGCTATTGCGGTTCCGAGGGATTCAACGCTGTCATCAAGCTTTTTCATTTGCTGAAACTTGTCTTCTTTGTTGTCGGTATATTTTGAAACTATTCTGTCAATTTCTATTTGTCTTCCTGCGGAATATGAAAAGGAAAAGCCGCTTTCATTTTTTTCTTTGTCCATATTATTGCCTCCGCTTCTTTTTGTGCTTTAATTTCTTTTTGCGGGGAGCTTAACCGTGAAGGCTGAACCCTTACCGATTTCGCTTTCAACCGTAATTTCACCCATCGTGATGTCAATAACCCTTTTAACAAGAGCAAGACCAAGTCCGTTGCCCTTTGTTGCGTGGGATGTGTCGCCCTGATAAAATTTTTCAAAAATATGTCTGCCTGTTTCCTCTGTCATTCCGCAGCCTGTGTCCGCAATTCTGACAAAAACAAATTGATTTTCCTTCAGCATCTGAACTGAAACGGTGCCGCCTTTTTCACTGAATTTGAAAGCGTTGGAAAGAAGATTGGACCAGACAATATCAAGAAGCTCTTTATCGGATTCTATTTCAATTTCTTCATCAAGCTCGGTTATGATTTCAATTTCCTTCTTTTCCCATTGCTCCTCAAATTTAAGCATACATTCACAAATCTGCTCGCTGAGGTTGAACTTCTGATAGGTGGGGAAAATCTGCTGGTTTTCAAGCTTGTTGAGTCTGAGTATGCTTGTGATAAGGTCTGAAAGGTTTCTTGAAGCTCTGTTCAGGTTTTTGGCATATTCAAGCCTTGTTTCTTCGTCAAGCTCCTTTGCCTGAAGCATGGTGGAATAATTCTGAATAACTGCAAGGGGAGTTTTCAATTCATGTGAAACATTTGCAATAAAGTCTGTTTTCAGTGTTTCAATGGAAGAAAGCTCCTCAGCCATTTTGTTGAAATCCTCAATGATAATGTCATATTCGTTGAAGGCTTTTCGCTTATGCAGCGGCTTGATTCTTGCAGAAAAGTCTCCGTTTGTGATTCTGTGGGTCGCTTCGAGGATTCTGTCAACAGGTCTTCTTGTGAAAATACGCTTTCTCACACCGTCCATTATGCTGAGCGTAACACATAAAAAAAGAATATTGAACAAGGTCCATATGGCTCTTTGCTTTACAACATCAATGGGGAGATTCGGAATGAGCAAGGAATCACTGTTAAAAAACAGAAGGAAGCTTACCGTAACGATGAATCCGATAAGTGTAAAATATAGAATAAAACGCCAGGGAGAAAAAATACTGTTCTTTATTCTTTTATCCTTTCGTTTTCTGAAGAACATCATTTCTTCAGCACCGCCTTGTATCCGAGTCCGTGAACGGTAATAATCTGAAAATCGTCACAGTCTGTGAACTTATCTCTGAGCTTTGCCATGTAAACGTCAACCGTTCTGGGGCTTGATGATGTTTCGGTATCCCAGAATTCATCCATAAGCTGACTTCTGGTGAAGGTCTTTTTGGGGTAGGAGAGAAGCTTATAAAGAATGTTGAACTCTCTTGCGGTGAGCTGAATTTCATCGCCGTTGAGCTTTGCAGTTCTTTCGTCCATGTTCATTGTCAGCGAACCGACAACAAGCTTTCTTGAGGAATTTATTTTTGCTCGTCTCATAATTGCCGAAATTCTCAGAAGCATTTCATTAAGGTCAATGGGCTTTACCATGTAATCATCAATGCCCGCATCAAAGCCTCTCTGCTTTGAAATGAAATCATCCCTTGCAGTGATAAAGAGAATAGGGATTTCCTTATCTGTTGCACGGACATTCTGAGCAAACTCATAGCCATCAATATCAGGCATCATAATATCCGAAATAATAAGGTCAAACATATTGCTGTACATAGCATCGTATGCATTCTTTGCATTAAGGCAACCCGTTGCTTCATATCCGTTCAGATTAAGATAGGAGCAGACCGTACGGTTAAGCTCTCTGTCATCCTCAACAACAAGCACTTTAAACATATATATTACCTCCGGTTATAAATTTACACCCTTATATTAACATTGAATTGTTAATATTTTGCCAAAAATCCGAAAGAAAAAATTTTTCTCAGATATAATAAAAAGCAGGGGATACCTGCTTTTTACCGTGTTTATTCCGCACTTGCTCTGCGGATATAGTTTTTGAAGAATACAAGAGCTGTTTCAAGGCATGCAACGGGCACTCTTTCGTTTGTGCCGTGAGTGCAGCGAAGAAGCTCTGTGCTTACTCTGAAGGGAGCATAGCGATAGATATTGTCGCAAATCGGCTCGTAGTTGTAAGCGTCTGTGCCGCCCATAACAAGATAGGGAGCAATGATTGAGTTGGGCTCAAGGGATTTGCAGATATCACCGATAATTTTGAAGGTTCTTGAATCGGTGGGGGAGAACTTGGAAGCTTCCTTTGAGTTGAGAACATTGATTTCAAGGTCCTTGTTCTTAACAACCTTTCTGATATGGTCAACAAGGTCCTGCTTTGTTGTTCCGGGCATAGCTCTGAAATTAACAACTGCAGAAGCACGCTGAGGCAGAACATTTGCAGCGGGGCTGCCCTGAGCCATGGTAACGGCTGTTGTTGTTCTCACGAAGCAAGCACCAAAGGGAATCTGCTTTGCAACCTCAAGAATGAGAGGTCTGAGAAGGGGCATATTGCAGGTGATAAGACGAACGGGATATGTACATTCTCTGCCAACTGCATCCATAAGGTCCTTCATGAGCTGATTGAAGGATGATTTGAACTGATGGTCTTCAATTTCCTTGATTGCACAGGCAAGCTGACCGAGAGCGTTGTGCTTTGGAGGCTGTGAGGAATGACCGCCCTTGCCGTTGCAGACGATTTCAATGTCTGAATAGCCTTTTTCTGCAACACCGATACCAACGAGATACTTGTCGGGCAGAACACCGGGAACATTAACGGGAATGATTGCGCCACCCTCGTCAATAACAGAGTCAAGCTCAATGCCTCTTGATTTAAGAGTTTCCATAAGGTCGTGAGCTCCGTTTTCGGCATTTGCAACAACCTCTTCATTGTCACCGAAAAGAAGATAAACATCTCTTTCGGGCACGAAGCCGTCTTCAAGAAGAGCTTCGACTGATTCCATAACAGCGATAAGGTGGTTTTTCATGTCAAGTGTGCCACGGCCCCAGATGAATTCACCGTCATCGTGACCTTCAAACGGAGCGTGTGTCCAATCGTCTTCCGTACCCTTTGAAATGGGAACTACATCCTGATGAGCAAGAAGTGCGATGGGCTTCAGCTCAGGCTTTGAGCCCTTCCAACGATAAAGAAGGTTTGCAGGGGGAACGATTTCTTTTTCAAGATTTTCCCTGATAAGAGGATATGATTCGTCAAGGAAAGCGTGGAACTTTTCAAATTCCTTCCAGTCAACTCTTTCTGTTTCTCTGTAAGAAACGGTTTTGAACTGAACTGCCTTTGAAAGGTTCTTACGGTATCTTTCAGTATTGATTTTTTCTTCGGGGAGGGGAGCTGCCTGTGTTTTCTTGGGACGGTAAACTGCGGCATGAACAGCATTGCCCACTGCAGCGGCAGCAATGGCTGCTCCGATGACTTTTGTTGTCTTTTTCATGTTTTGCCAACCTCTTTCTGAAATATTTCCTTTCCATTATATACCTGTTTTTCAGGAATTTCAATATGTTTAATCAAATCTTATAAATATTGCCACGGCTGAAAATCACTTGACATTATCCCATTAACAGTGTTAAAATGAGTTCAGCTTGATTTTAACGGAGGTAAAAGGCTATGATGTCAAAAACCATGATCAAAATCATCTGTATCATCATGGCGGCTCTCATGCTTCTGAGTGCCTGTGCCGTGCTTGTGCAGGTGTTTGCAGCCGACGAGGGAGTAATGACCTATGTCGGTCCCGCAACAGGTGACAGCGGCAGCGATTACTATGTACCCGCAGGTATCGCTGTTGCGGCTGTACTTGCGGTGGTGTTGTGCCTTGTTCTTCCGAAGCTTAAAAAGAAGGAAGCTGTGCCGAATGTGAAAAATGGGGCTGAAAAAGCCTCTGAGCAGAAAAAGGCTGAGCCTCAGAAGAAAAAATCTGCTCCCGTTGTCCGAACCGTGGGAAGAACGGTTGACCGTGACGGCGGCAGAAATAAAAAAACCGATAAGAAATAAAAATCTGCTTTGTATTGAGCGTATACACCTTGTTTTGTTATTTTTCAACAAGACAGGGTGTTTATTTTTGTTGCAAAAGTTTAAATATTTTAATTGTATTTACAATTTGTTTATGATAAAATAAATATCGTATAAAAATGTTCACATTTGAAAGGAGAAGAACATCATGAAAAAAGTAATATCAGTGGTACTCGTTCTTGTTATGGCTTTTTCACTTTGCAGCATCGGAGTTTGTGCGGCTTATGAAACAGCAAAGCTTACAAAATACCCCGTAATTATGGTTCCGGGCTATTCTTCAAGCGAAATGTTCAGATATGACGAGGAAACAGGAGAGAAAATTCATCTCTGGGGCGATGCTTTTGCTCAGATAAGTCCCGAGCTTGAAGCAAACATCGGCGGTGTTGTCAGTGACCTTGCAACCTTCCTTCTTGCGGGCAATGTTGAGCCGGTTGCAAAGCGTCTCGGTGAAGGCTTCACAAGGATTTTCGGTGACCTTAAAACAAATGCTGACGGCTCAAGCTATTACGATGTGTATAACTATATCAACACACCTGAAGAATGTAACTATGCTAAGCTCCGTGAGCTTTACCCCGATGGCAGACATCAGGCTGAAAATGAAATCATGACTGAGGTTTGCAACAAGGTCGGTGCTGAAAATGCTTTTGTTTTCACTTGTGACTTCAGAATGGGTGCAGTTCAGTGTGCAAATAAGCTTAAGGGCTTGATTGATGCTGTTCTTGAATATACAGGCAGTGAAAAGGTAAATATCATTGCAGTTTCTCACGGCGGTCAGGTTTCAGGTACATATCTTACTCTTTACGGTCATGAGGGCAAGGTAAACAATGCAGTTCTTACCGTACCGGCTCTCGGCGGCGCCGGCATCGCATACGATGCATTCAATGTCAACAACGGCGGCTTCAGCTTCGGCGATGTTTGTCTTGTACTTTTCATTCAGCACGGTATGATGCTTGAGGAGGACCTTCAGTATCTTGTTGAAGCAGGTCTTCTCGGCTTCCTTGATGACCTTGCCAACGCCCTTGTTCCTTATATTATGCCTACCATGGGTACATGGGGAAGCCTTTGGGATTTCATTCCCCTTGAGCATTATGAGGATATCAAGGCTGACCTTCTTGATCCGGTTGAAAATGCAGCTCTCATAGCTCAGAGTGACTATATGCATTATGAAATTATGTCACCGGAAGGCGAGCACTATTTTTCAAAGGGCTTCAAAAAGGCTCAGGCTACAGGCACAAACATCTATATTCTTGCAGGTTATGACATTGAAATCGTAACAGGTATGCAGGTTTCATCTGATGCAATCATCACAACTCCCGCTTCAACGGGCGCAACCTGTGCTCCCTATGGCGAAAGATTCTCAGACGGCTATACACAGAAGGTTGACACAGGCTTCTATCAGGTGTCACCCTCAATGTCAGTTGACGCATCAACCTGTTATCTGCCTGAGCACACATGGCTCATTCAGGATTATTATCACGGCATGACATATAAGGATCCCTATACCCGTGATCTCATGTATACGCTTCTTCTTAATGACGAAAGCTATGATGTTCATTCAATGGAGCGCTTCCCTCAGTTCCATGCAACAACAAACCCGGCTCATTCGGTTCATGCTGCATTCAACAGCAGTACAGAGGGCTTTGTATCAGGTGAAGATACCTCTCTTGTTATCACAAATATATCAGCTTCAAACGATATGGTTGTAACTGCAGTTACACCTCTCGGTCTTGAAGGCGTTGAATTCAACTTCATTCCCTTCAGTCTTGCTCCCGGTGAAAGCAAGGAGATTACCTTCAAGGGTGAAATTCCCGAAGTAAGTCTCAAGAATTTTGAGCTTACAGTTTCTTATTTCATAGGCACATACACACCTATTGGTGAAAGAACCTTCGATTTCACAATCATGAACGGTGATGCAGTTGAGTATGATGCTGAAAATCCCCTCACAGCAGCAAAAAATGCTCAGAAAATCGACGAGGTTCTTGATGACGATGTAACAGATACTCTTGAAAAATACGGCGTTAAGGGTATTGTTTCGGTTGTTTTCACCATGGTTTATAAAGTTATTGAATTTGTAACAAATCTTGTTAAAACTTTCAAAAATTTATAAGTTAAACGAAAAAACAGAGTGTCGTTCATGACTCTCTGTTTTTTGTATAATCCTGCAAAACTTTTCATCCTTCATTCTTGCATAAAACCTTCTTGTAAAAACAATAATATTTGTACACGGTGAAGTTTTTTTGCCGTAAAACAAGGAGGTGCGACAAATGGAAAACGCAGGCGTTAAGTGCTCTGTTCAGGAATGTGAATATCATGTAGGCTGTGATAAGTGCAGACTCGGCACAATCGAGGTTTCACACGAAAGAACAAGCCCCGATTCAATGGCAATTCCTCATTTCTGCAAAAGCTATCAGAAAAAGCAGTAAAAAAAGCACCGTCAGGTGCTTTTTTTAATGATTTCCAAATGTTCAAATTTTATTAAACTACTTATAAAGTTGTTAGGATATAATATACAAAACTTAAGTTGGCGGAAGATATATCAGTTCAATTTTCGCTGACTGAAAAATCAGGAGGAAAATAAAATGAATTATACCGATTGGGCAATGCAGGAGCTGTCCTCCCTTCCCAACACAAAATCAGCTTATCTTTATAAGCAGGAGGTTATTGCAAAAATGACCGAAAGGGCAAATGCTCTTGTTGATATGGGTCTTAAGGATAACAATGTTATTAACGAGCTTCTGAAGGATGAATTCAAGAATATCAAAGATGAATATTACGATGCTCAGAAGCTCAAGCAAAAGAAAAACAGAAAGAAAACCCTTGGAAAAATGTCTGTTCTCGGCATAATGGGTTACACGCTTCTGCTTGTTATTTTCTTTCTTGCGGTCAGCTTCCTTTCAGGTGCATGGAGCAAAACATGGCTCATTATGGTGGCAGGAGTTCTGCTTCCCATTGCGGCGGCTATGCTTGTTTCGGCAACAAATATCGGCGGCAAAAAAGCAGTTTTCAATTTTGCTTCACGGTTTCTCATGTCAAGCGCAATAATGCTTGTCTGCGTTGTGATTTTTCTTGTTGCAACCTTCCTTACTCCCATGCCGAGCACATGGCTCATTTTCCTTTTTGCTGTGGCACTCATTCTTGCCGTTGACATGGCAATGGCATTTGCCGCAAAGCAGAAAACCGCAATCATCACAAGTCTTCTTTATGTTCCCGCAATCGCATCAATTGTTTATGTTATCTGCGGTCTTTTACATATTCTTCCCTGGCATCCCGGTTGGATTATCATTGTGCTTTCCGTTGTTGCCGATATCCTGATTGCCGGCGGCGGAATTCTCAGAAGTGCAAAGGTTAAAGAGGAGACAGACGAACAATGGGAAGAAAACTGAATGCCGAATTATGGGATAAGATGCATTATCTTTTCCGTGATTTCAATGACCGGATGGTTCATCTTGAGCTTCATTACGATTTTGAAATCGACCTTGAAAAATTCAAAACAGTGCTCATTTGCTTTTTAGAAAAAGCCCCCGTGCTTCATTCACGCTTTGTGGATAACCATGTAAGCCCATATTGGGAGGTTATGCCTTATAAAATTGAAGATGTTCTCACCGTTGAGCATCCCGATGATATTCACAAGGCAATTGACGGCTTCCTCACACAGTATATTCCGCCTGAAAGCGATTTGCAGATGAAGGCAGCATTGTTTTACTATGAAGGGAAAACTGCTCTTTGTATGGTGGAAAACCATATGTGTATGGATGGCGGTGATTTCAAATATTTTATAAAGGAATTCTGCAAGGCTTATTCTGATTATGACGAAAAAGGCATCAGCCCCATGAGTCTGAGAGAAGGCTCCCGTTCCTACGATTCCGTATACTCCGATTTTTCAAAAACACAGGAAAAAATGGCGAGGAATCTTTACAGAAATGTATGCGCACGTGATAAGCATAAATTCCCGCTTACCGAAAGCCGCAAGGAGGATAAATCCTTCATCGCAAGGCGAAAAATCAGTGAAGACACCTTTCTCAAAATCAAGCAGGTTGGTAAAATGCACGGCGCCACGGTCAATGATATGCTTGTTGCAGCTTACTTTTTTGCCCTTTATGAGCTTGCCGGATACGGACAGGATGAGAGCGTTACAATTTCCTGTGCGATCGACCTTCGCCGCCATATGAAGGATGATGAGGGTCAGGGTGTAACAAACCACACAGCCTTCATGCAGTGTAATATTCCCAAAAGGGGCAGGGATATTTTTGAAACATTGCAATATGTCATAAACAGCTCAAACAGGTATAAAAAGGATAAATTCATGGGTCTTTACGGCTTGCCGCTTTTAAAGCTCGGATACCGTCTGCTGCCTCATGCAGCAAGTGAAGAAATAATCAAAATCGGTTATTCAAATCCGCTTCTTGCAATGAGCAATATCGGTATTCTTGACCACTTGGCATTGGCACTCAGCGGCAATGAGCCTGTTGACGGCTTTATGACCGGTGCTGTTAAATATAAACCCTATGTGCTTCTTTCTGCAACCTCAATGCGAAATGAAATTACCATGTCAATGTGTGTCAGGGGTAATGATGAGGATAAGAGAATTGTTGAAAGATTTTTTGATTTGTTTGAAGAAAGTATAAAGCTTCTCATAAGCTGAGAAAAAGGAGCTGTAAAAAACTTGAGTTTTTTTACAGCTCCCGCTTTTTTTACCCCGTTTTTCATCATATTGACATTTCAGATATTTATATGTTATATTCGGATTGGATAAATATGTAAATAAAGAACAATAATTCATTTATCAAAAGAAAACAAAAGGAGAATACTATGAAAAAAATTATCATTGCAGGCGCAGGTCACGGCGGACTCACAGCCTCTTATCACCTTGCCGAAAAGGGCTATGATGTAACAGTTCTCGAGTTCTGTCAAAGGGAGAATATGGGCCACGATTGGCATGATGCCATGGATTTTTCAGCCTTTGACGGCAGTGGAATTCCGAGACCGTCTGAGGATATGTACTCCTTCGGACTCCCCACCGGCTTTACAAATCCGGCACAGACTATAATGCTGAGAATACCTTTTCAGGAGGGTAAGGGCATTTATATGGACAGAAAGGTGCTTGTGAATTACCTTGTGGATGAAGCCGAAAAAAATGGCGTAAGCTTCATTTTTGGTGCAGAGGTGATTTCAGCGATAACCGAGGGAGAAAGGGTTATCGGTGTAAGATATAAAAAAGACGGTGAGGACACAATTGCACTTTGTGACCTTCTTATTGATGCGGCGGGTATGCATTCAAATGCAAGAAAAAGCTTGCCTCTTTCCTGCAAAATTGAAAAGGAAATGCCGCCTATGGATATTTTCCATGTTCACAGAGTATATCTTGAAAACACAACCGGTGAAACCATTGACCCGCCGTATACAATCGAGCTTTTCCATATGAACAGACCGGGCATTGACTGGATTCTTACCGAGGAGGATAAGGTTGACCTTCTGATCGGTAAATTCGGCACAAGCGGAAAGCTCACTCAAAAAGAAATTGATGATGCAATTGCAGCTTTCAGAAAGCGTTATCCTTTTATTGGCGATAAGGTGCTCAGAGGCGGAAAAACTGCTGAAATTCCTCTCACAAGAATGCTTCCGCTTATTGTTTGTGACGGATATGCCGCAGTGGGTGACAGCGCAGGCATGACAATACCTCTTAACGGAAGCGGCATCAATCTGAGCATGAAGGCGGGAAAAATTCTTGCCGATACAGTAATTGCGGCGGGTGAAAAGCCCTTGACGAGAGATGTTTTGTGGCAGTATGAATACGAATACTTCCAGAAGCATGGCAAGGACCTTGTAATGATTGATATTTTGAAAAACTTCTTCACCTGTGTCACAGGTGAGCAGGTTGACTTTTTCCTTGAAAAAGAGATTCTCACTTCAAAGGAGCTTGATTTTGACGGGGAGGAGGGAATACAGATAACCCCCGAGTATATTATGCATATTTTATCTGTATCCTTGCCGATCATCGGCCTTGTTCCGTCTATAGTGAAAACCATGAAATTCATGCCCTTCATTGAAACAGTGGCAAAGCAAATGCCAAAGACCTATGATGAAGAAAAGGTTGATAAGTGGATTAAAAAGTATAAAGCACTGTAAAAAAGTAGTCAGTAGTCGGTAGACAGTAGTCAGAACTCCTCCTATTTAGAGGAGGAGAACCGCTTTAGCGGTGGAGAAGTTCGTTTTTATTAAGAACACAGAATATAGGTTGTAGGGGCGCCCATCGGGCGTCCTTTTTTATCGGGCAAAGTATATTATCAACCTTTGAATGTTGATTTTTAACCGCCAAGGTATTATCTATCCTGTGCCGAAGGCGTCCTGACTACTGTCTACTTAAGTTGGCGGGAGCCGAACCCGATATGGTTTAATGAGGTCTATTTTCCCCGTAACTGCGTTAAAATTCTCGAAAGACGCAAGTCTTCCATCGAATTTATGCCTTGTTACAGAAAAAATACCCTCTCATTAAACTTTGAA
>JAFUQS010000015.1 GCA_017472225.1 Clostridia bacterium
AAATAGGGTGAATTTATGATTTTTAATTCATCTTAAAATTTTTAACACGCCTAAGCTTTTAAAAATTAAACAGGAGTTGAAAAAAATGAAAATATGGAAAGAAACCACAATAAAAAATCCGCTTTATGTAACCATATTGAATAACGGTGTCACACTTCTTGTGTTTGACGGCTACGCTGAGGGCAGTGACGGGAAGATTTATCACTATGTTGAACGGCAGATCGGTGTGGATGAGTTTGAAGGAGTAGGGTGGGTGTGTGAGGAAAAGTAAAGGATGAATTAAGTTAACCCGCTCGTTTGTGAGCGGGTTGCTTTTTTGTTCATGAATTATTTACAAAAAAAAATTGTTACTTTTTGTTGAAAGCGAGAACTTAGATTTTAGGAAAATGTAAGTGGAGGTATATTTTATGGACAAAGAACTTAATATTAGAGGATTTTTTAAAGAGAAGAAATTTATTGTTTCGTTGTTTACTTTTTTAGCGGGTGAAGTTTTTCTTTTCATTTTAAACGACAAGAGCTTCTTTGAAAATACATATGTTTCTATAGGGGAACATCCAATAAAAAATGCATATGTTTTGGCTGCTGTGCTTTTGTTTGTGTTTATTGTTTGGATTATATTTTCATATTACAAAGTAAAATATTATCTCTATGAAGAAAAAGATAAAACTTATAAAGAGAAAGAAAATGAACTGAAAAAAGCGTTGGCCGAAGTTAAAGAGGAAGCAGAAAAGTATAAAGGGCTAATAGACACACTCAACAACAAAGAAATGCTCGATGAGGGGAATAGACTATTCTGTATAGCCATGGCTTTGGATACATTTGAACCTAATAAGTTTAAACTGCTTGCTGAGGCGGCTGAAAAGTTTCATAATTTATATGCAGGATTATATATAGCAAATATATATCATAGCGGATTATCAAACGGAAATATTGAAATTGTAAAAAAAGACTATGATAAAGCTTATTACTATTATAATTTAGTTGTAGATTATGATTATGCAGGAGTAGTTGCTTGGCGCATTGGTTGGATGCATGAACGAAAGCAGATAGATTTAGGACTTAGTAAAGAAGAACGTTTAAAAGAAGCATTTAAATATTATGAAATAGCTAAAGAAAAAAATTATGTAAAAGCTTATAACAGTATAGGAAAATTCTACCAAAAAGGCTGGGGCGTAAAAAAGAATTTAAACGAAGCCATATATTATTTCAGACAGGCTACTAAAATGGGGGATACCTTCAGTATATTAAATGAAGCTTATATACATGCAGAAAATCCGGAAACTTTTGAATTGGCCATAGATTGTTTTAATGATGCAATTCAACAGAATGTGCCATTAGCTTATCTTAAATTTGGTGAGTTTCTTGAACAGAACTTAGATTATTTTCTCAAAAACAAATACAACTTTGATGCAAAATATGTGTTTGATTTATATTATACTGTTACGAGTATAAACAATGGACCTATTTGTGCAAGAGCATATTATTCACTTGGTAATTTAATTTCAAAGTATCCGGACACTATCATCAGCAAGAGAAAAGAGATTGAAGAATTGTTCGGCAGCGCACCAATTGATTTTGTGAACGCTTCTTACAAAAGAGCTTTGGAAGTTTTTGAGTACAACATAAAAAAGAACATCAAACTTTCTGATACAGATATTAAGATATACAATATTTTGAAAGATAACACTTCGAACAAATGACAACTTTTCAGAATCTGTAAAACAGGTTAAAGATACAGCAAAAAGCTAATGATTAACTTAGTATCAGTACATCTAAAAACAATACGGGGGACCTGACGGTGAACTCGGAGCCTCCCTTCGTTACCTCAGCCAGAGATTTGCCATGCCCGACCCGAAATTGCAGGGACTTCTGACGGATATCGGTGTGGAAGAGCTCGGGCATTTAGAGATGATAGGCACTCTTGTTTATCAGCTTACACGGAACCTTTCCCATGAGGATATAAAAAAGGCGGGCTTTGATGCTTACTTTGTTGACCACACAACAGGTGTTTATCCCTCAAGTGCGGCAGGCGTACCCTTCACTGCAGCTTATCTGCAGTCAAAGGGCGATGTAATAACCGACCTTCATGAGAACATGGCAGCAGAGCAAAAGGCAAGAACAACCTATGATAATATTCTCCGCCTTGTTGATGACCCTGATGTATGCGATGTGATAAAATTCCTTCGTCAAAGGGAAGTTGTCCACTATCAGCGCTTCGGCGAGGGTCTGCGTATTGCAACTGACAAGCTGAATGAAAAGAATTTCTACGCCTTCAACCCTGCCTTCGATAAATGTAACAAATAAATAAAGCCTTCTGCAGAAAGTAACCGCCGGGAAGTTCCGGCGGTTATTTTTCTGAACGGTAACCGGAGAGCTTTTGAAAGAAGGACTTGAAAATTTTCTAATTTTTAACAGAGGATGAAATATAAACAAAACACTTGAAAATGAAACAGTGTAATGCTATAATTATCAAAAGTAGAATGGGTTATTGCGTAAAATTGTTTATCTTTTTTTGAAATTAATAACGCTTTACTGCGAGGGTTAAAAAAATGGAAGATTATAAATTTAAATTTTCAGTTGTCATGCCTGTGTATGATGTGGAGCAATATTTGGAAGAAAGCATCCTGTCTTTGGTTAATCAGACCATAGGCTTTAAAGAAAATATACAGTTAATTTTCGTAAATGACGGTTCACCTGATAATTCAGGCGATATCTGTATCAAGTACAAGCAACTTTATCCTGACAATGTGGTGTATATTGAGCAGGAAAATGCCGGTGTAAGTGCTGCGAGAAACAGAGGTCTTGAAGCAGTTGAGGGTAAATATGTAAATTTCCTCGATTCTGATGATATGTGGGAAGAAAATGTTTTTGAGACCGTATTTGATTTTTTTGAACAAAATGAAAAGCTGACTGATGTCGTTACCGCAGGTATCCGAGTTTTTGAAGCTGTCAATAAACCCCATATAACTAATTACCGACTGAAAAATGGCACAAGAATTGCTGATTTATTAAAAGTTGAAGAGGCAGACTCTATTGTTCTGCAGGTAGCCTCATCCTTTTTTAAAGAAAAAGCGATAAGAAATGTTCGCTTTAAGGAAGGCCTCAGATACGGTGAAGATTCTCTTTTTGCAAATACTGTAATAATGAAGAGACTTACGGTGGGCTTTGTTGCTGAGGTTAATTATTGTTATCGACGTAGAAATGCGGGCACTTCGACTGTTCAGACAATCAAGCAAACTGAATATTATTATATAGAGCGTCTCAGGGATTATTTGCTGGAGCTTATTTCGTTAGCGATGGAGAAGTTCGGTTGTGTACCGGCATATATCCAGAATGTTGTATATTATGACTTCGGTTGGCACCTTATGTCACCGGCTTACAGAGAGCTTGACGAAGAAGGAATGAAGCAGTTCCTTGAATTGTCAAAGGAAATTCTCGGATATATTGATGATAATGTAATACTGAATAACACAATTCATAAATCCTTTATCAAAAAGAAAACAGCATTCCGGTTAAAGTACGATACGGATTTGGGAAGTTTGTGCAGATATGATGGTTCAAGAAAAGCAATTTGTTATCAGGATAAAGTGATTTTTGGCTTTGAGAGAAACAGGTTTTTGCTTGTGGTGCATTTTTGCAGCATTAAAAATAAAAAGTTGGTTATTGAAGGCCTGATAACCAAATGGCTTTTTGAGCTTACTGCAAAAAAGGTGAAATTTGTATTCAAAGCAGGGGAAAATGAATATACTCCCAAATACCGGAGCTTTGTGCATAAAACCTATGAAGATTGTTTTGGAAAGCATGAACAGTATCGCAGGTTCTACTGTGAAATCCCGCTTGAGGAGCTTTCTTATGATGAAGAAGGGCTTTTGAGAATAAGGCCTGTTGTGAAATTCGGAAAGCAGTCATGCCGCACAGGATATAACTATGCAAAATTCGTAGCGACATCAAATGCATTTGTACCATCCTATAAATTTTACGGAAATTATTATATGAAATGCTTCCGTACGGTAATTCACATTGGAGAGGCTCAAAGCAGAGCTGAAAAGCTGAAGCTGATGTTGAATTTTGAAAACGAATGTCAGAAGTGGCTTCGTAAAAACGGAAAAAATGATATAGCTGCTCTTCGTCGAAAATACTTTGCGTATAAGATTACTCATCGTAATGCACCAAAAATCTGGATTGTTTCCGACCGTGTAGAAAATGCAGGCGATAACGGTGAGGTTTTCTTTAAATATATAAACAAAATTAAAAATGAAACAGAAGAGTTGCGTAATGTCAGACCGATTTTTGCCATCAGCAAAAAAGCAGCTTGCGTCAACAGATTGAAGAGTGAAGGCGAGGTTGTCTTCATTGAAGATAAGAAATTCCCGCTTTATTTTCTTATGGCAGACAAGGTTATTTCATCCGGTGCAAGTGATTTCACCATGAATCCCTTTGGAAAGGACCGACGCTTTTTAATTGATTTGTTCAATTTCAAATACTATTATCTGCAGCATGGTGTTGCTTGTGCTGACCTTTCGGTATGGCTTAACAGGTTTTATAAAAATATCGAAATGATTTTTGCCACCTCTGAAAGAGAGCGTGATAGCTTTGTAAATGATAATTATTATTATCCTGAAAGCAAGGTTGCAATCGCAGGTCAGGCAAGATTTGATGATTTATATGTCAATACCGAAAAGCAGATTCTTGTTCTTCCGACATGGAGAAAATCAATCAAGGAAAGCTATGATGAAAACACAACAAGCATTTATTTTGACGGGTTTAAGGATACGGAATATTTCAAATACTATAACGGTCTTATCAACAATGAAAGACTTCTTGATGCAATGAGAAAATATGGATATAAAGGTCTTTTCTGCATCCATCCCATTCATATGAAGCAAACAGTTGATTTTGATGAAAATGATGTATTCCGGGTCAATGAGGGCTATGTTGATTACAATGATGTTTTTGCACGCTCTGCAATGATGGTAACGGACTATTCAAGTGTTTTGTTTGATTTTGCCTATCTTAGAAAACCTGTTGTATATACTCATTTCGATAAGGAGGAATTCTTCGCAGGGCAAATATATGACGAAGGATATTTCAGTTATGAGAATGACGGCTTTGGTCCCGTTTGCTATGATCTTGATTCAACGGTTGATGCAATAATTGCTTCAATAGAACGGGATTGCAAAAATGAGCAGAAATATCTTGACAGAATCGATAACTTCTATGCATATAGTGATACAAACAATTGCGAAAGAATTTATCAGGCTATAAAGAAGAATGGATAATAACTCCCCCGGAAGCCGTAGTACGATTGTGCTGCGGCTTCCGTTTTTTTTGCCTCTTTCCATCTTTGTTCTTTAATTCTGCCTGAGAAAATCTGCATAATTCCCGGAAAGCACCAAAATACTTAACACCGTTAACAGCATTTTAACAAAATTACGAAAATAAATTAACAAAACTGCAATTTAATATGCTATAATTATAACCATATAATAACGACAAGTGTACAACTTTTTGTGTAATTTGTTGCATTGTGGAAGAAAAATTATTTAAAAGGAGAAAAAACTATGTTACCCGCACCTAATAACTTAAACTGCTTCGAATATCTGGAGCATTGCACAGGTCGTTTTGACGATGTGTATATGATGCAGCATTACGGCATCAAATATCTTCGTTCGGAAATTCTGAGAGATATCAGCAACCTTGCTGCTTATTTCCAGAAGGAGCTTGGTCTTAAAAAAGGCGATGTTTACACAATCTTCATGCCTACAACAATGCAGAGCATCATCGCTTTTTATGCACTTAACAAAATCGGCGTAATCGCTTCCTTCGTGCATCCCCTCATGGGTGCAGATTACCTTAAGGAACAGCTTGAGCTTGTTCACTCAAAGGGTGTTATGGTTCTTGACCTTCTCGTTAAAGACCATATCGCAACCATCAATGAAAGCGGACTTCCCTGCCTTATCTGTAACAGCTCTGACTATTCAGACGGTATCAAGGGCTTCGGATGTAAGGTCGGTGAAGGTCTTATCAAGAAGATTTATCCTAAGTATAACAAGCCTACATATTATAAGGATGCAATAAAAATGCATCACAATCCTGAAGCAGCAGTAAATAATGCAGATGATATCGCTGTATATCTCAACGGTGGCGGTACCACAGGCAAGAGCAAGACAATCAAGCTCACCTCAAGAGCTATCAATGAGCTTTCATGGCGTGTTTCCGATATCGACGAAATTCATGACCCGGGTAATGAATGTGAAGTTATCGTGCTTCCTCTTTTCCATTGCTTCGGTCTTTGCCTTGCTGTTCACATGGCAATGTGTAACAGTGCTTGTATCATTCCCATGATGCAGTTCGATGCAAAGATTTTCACCCGTCTTATGAGAAAGTATAATGTTGTCGGCTTCGGCGGTATTCCTCTTATGTTCCAGAAGCTTATGAAGGATAAGCATTTTGACGGTCCTCACCTTAAAAATGTCCGTCTTATGTTCTGCGGCGGTGACGATATTTCTGACGGCTTTATTGACGAATTCAACTCCTATTTTGAAAAGTGGGGTGCAACAGGTCGTCTTCTTCAGGGCTACGGTCTTACAGAAATCGGTTCAGTTTGCACAACAAACACTGCAGATGCTCACAAGCGTGGCTCAATCGGTAAGCCTATCCGTGGCGTAACAGTTCAGATCTGGGATGATGACCACAAGCAGGTTCCTAACGGTACAGTCGGTGAATTTGCCATCTCCGGTCCCACAATCATGCAGGGATATTATATGGAAGGCGAAGCAGAGGATTACGGTCTTTATACCGATGAGAACGGCACAAAATGGGTGCTCTCCGGTGACCTTGGCTATCAGGACGATGAAGGCTTCTTCCATTTCTCAGGCAGAAAGAAGAGACTTATCATCATCGCAGGATACAATGTATATCCCACAGACATTGAAAGAGTAGTCGGTGAATTTGCAGAAATCAACGAATGCTGTGCAGTTCAGGGTTGGGATAACGGCAGATCAATGGTAAGACTTTATGCTTCACTTCACAACAAGGATGCAGATAAGGAAGCACTTAAAGCCAAGATTTGCGAAACACTCGAAAAGGAATTCTCAAAATTCTATGTACCCAGAGATATCATCTTCATGGATGAGCTTCCTCAGACACCGCTTATGAAGATTGATTTCATGAAGCTGACCGAGGCAGACCCCGAAAAAGCAAGAACCGAAGGTAAAATTTCTTAAATTGTTACATATAGCCTAAATTTGTGCATTTACAAATTTAGGCTTGTATGCTATAATTAGTCTATTGCGATTAAAAAATCCGATGTTTTAAAATATCGGAAGAAAAAAGGAGACAGATCCAGATGATTACCATTAACAGTCTTATGTGTAAGGGCTGCGGATACTGCATTAAGTTCTGCCCTAAGCACATTCTCGAAATGGGAAAGGAAAGGTCTGAAAAAGGTCATTTCTATCCCGTGCAAATTGACGAAAGCGCATGTAACGGTTGTGCAATCTGTGCGCTGATGTGTCCCGAAGCTGCAATTGAAGTTGCTGCTAAGAAGGCTTGAAAGGGGAGTAACTAATGGAAAAAAGATTTATGAAAGGCTGTGAAGCTATCGCAGAGGCTGCAGTTCGTGGCGGCTGCCGTTTCTTCGCAGGTTATCCCATCACTCCGCAGAATGAAATTCCCGAATATCTTTCATGGAGACTTCCCGAGGTCGGCGGTGCATTCGTTCAGGGTGAAAGTGAAGTTGCTTCAATCAATATGGTTTACGGTGCTGCAGCAACCGGCACAAGAGCTATGACAAGCTCCTCAGGCCCGGGCATCAGCCTTAAGGCTGAGGGTATTTCATACCTTGCTTCAGCTCAGCTTCCCGCTGTTATTGTCAACATTTCAAGAGGCGGTCCCGGTCTCGGCTCAATTCAGCCTGCTCAGTCTGACTATCTTCAGGCAACAAAGGCTCTCGGTCACGGCGGCTTCCGCACAATGGTTTTTGCTCCCGCAACACTTCAGGAGGCAGTTGACCTTACCTACAATGCATGGGAATACGCTGAAAGAGACAGAAACCCTGTTCTTATCCTTATGGATGGTTGCCTTGGTGCAATTATGGAAGAGGTTGTTCTTCCCGAACCCAAAGAGCTTAATTATCAGAACACAGAGGACTGGGACCTTTCAAAGAGAAACGGCAGAACAGATTCTCATATGATTACCCCCATTCTTCCCGAGGCTGCACTTGAAATGCTCAACAAATTCAAGGGCATGAGCTATAAGATGTGGGAGATGACCGATGTCAAGGTTGAAGAATATATGGTTGAGGATGCCGAATATGTTGTAGTAGCATATGGCATTGCAGCAAGAGTTGCAAAGGAAGCTATCAACACACTTCGTGAAGAAGGTCACAAGGTTGGTATGGTTCGCCCCATCACACTTTATCCCTTCCCCAAGGCAAGTCTTGATAATCTTGATTACACCAGGGTTAAGGGTATCATTGATATCGAGCTTACAATTCCCGCTCAGATGAGAGACGATATCGAGCTTCAGGTCAAGGGTCGCTGCCCCGTACATGAGTACGGCAGATCAGGCGGTATGCTCCTTGATGATGAAGGTGTTTATAACGCAATTGCAGAAATTGTGAAGGGAGGAGAATAATCATGCCGGAATATAAGAGACCTAAATCACTTATGCCTATGGCAACAGGCTATTGCCCGGGCTGTATGCATGCCCTTGCAACAAGACTTGTTGCAGATGTAATTGATGAACTGAATCAGAAGGATAATGCAATCAATGTTGTTTCTGTTGGTTGTTCTGCTCTTAACCTTTATTCATGGGCAGGCGATGTTATCGGTTCAGCTCACGGCCGTGCTCCCGCAGTTGCAACAGGTATCAAGAGAAGTATGCCTGACAGACTTGTTTTCACTTATCAGGGTGACGGTGACCTTGCTGCTATCGGTCTTGCAGAAATCATGTCTGCTGCAAACAGAGGTGAAAACTTCACTGTTGTTTTTGCAAACAATCAGACCTACGGTATGACAGGCGGTCAGATGGCTCCCACAACACTTATCGGACAGAGAACAACCACAACACGCTTTGGCCGTGATGCCGCAACAACAGGTTATCCTCTTCAGATGTGTGAGCTTATTTCAGTTCTCAAAGCTCCCGTTTTTGTTGCAAGATATGCTCTCAACAGCCCTAAGGGTGTTATGGATGCAAAGAAGGGTATCAAGAAGGCGTTTCAGATGCAGCTTGAGGGCAAGGGCTTCACATTCGTTGAGCTTCTCACAAACTGTCCCACAAACTGGGGTATGAGCCCTCTTGACACACTCGAATATATGAACACAAACACCATTCCCTATTTCAAGCCGGGTATTTATAAAGATGAGGAGGCTGACGCATAATGAAAAAATCATTTGTATTTTCAGGCTCAGGCGGTCAGGGCATTATGTCAGCAGGTATGATGCTTGCTCACGCTGCAATTGACATGGAAAAACACGCAACCTTCCTTCCCGAATACGGACCCGAACAGCGTGGTGGCAGTGCTAAATGTACTGTTATCATCAGTGATGATGAAATCATTTCACCTCTCACAAAAAAATGTGACAACCTTGTTGCAATGAATGAACAGGCTTATAACAAGTTCCAGGATTCCATCAAGGAAGGCGGTATTCTTGTTGTAAACTCAAGCCGTATCACAAAGCCCATTGAAAGAGAAGATGTTAAGGTTATTTCCGTACCCGTTGACGATATCGCTCTTGAGGTTGGTAACATCAAGGTTGCAAACATTGTTATTATCGGTGCTCTTATCGGTGCAACCGATATCGTAAGCAAGGATATTTTCGTTGCTTCTCTTGAAGAAAAGTTCAAGACAAAGAAGCCGGAAATTCTTGAAATGAACATGAAAGCTCTTGAAAAAGGTATTGCTTTCGGTGAACAGGTTAAATAAAATAACCGTAACGGTTAAATATAATTTATAAAAAAGGAGATACAGTTATGCCTAAGTATACTTTCGACACAAAATTCAGCGTACTTATGAAGGACCCTCAGGTTATGGAAATCGTTAACGACCTTTGCCCCGAGATTATGAATCACCCCATGAAGAACCTTGCACTTTCAATGGGCTTCACTCCTAACATGGGTATGGTTGTTCTTTCAAAGATTTATTCAAAGGAAAAGATTGAGGAGTTCAGACAGAGACTCGAAGCAATCGAATAAAAAACAAAATCTGAAAGCTTACAGATGAAAAGCTCAGCACCCGTTAATGAGTGCTGAGCTTTTAGTGTTTTATTATTTACCCTATGGTATTTATTTTTTCAAAAAGGAAAGAGCTTTAAATTATTTACCGAATTTTCTGAATAAAACCGGCATCCAGAGTCCTGCCTGAACAGTTCTGTGGTCAAAGCCGCACTGCTTTGCCTGTTTTGTGTCCGGCCAATCGGTGAAGCAGTTTCTGTCCTTTGTGTCTGCGAGATAACGGCAGATACATTCCGAAAACAGAGCCACATTTTCCTTTGTTTCGTCAAGACAAGCTGCCCAGAGCTCCCAGTCAGTTTTTGTGAAGTCACGGCGATAGTCAAGGGGAACACCGTAGGCATTGAGTTGTTCACGGTATTTATCTGTTTCGGCTTTATAAATTTCCTTATCGAAAAGCTTGAAGTCAAAAAGGATATCCCACACAAGGTTATATTTTAAGCTCCAGCTATCCTTCTTGTCAACGCTGAAGGGCAGATGTCCCTTTTCGGTGCCGCAGGCAGAAACAAGCTCATCTGCAAAAGCCCTTGCCGTTTGTTCCCAATCACCGCTGAGACCAAGCTCTTCTGTAATTTTGCCGAAAACGGCAAGTCCCATAATGGCTTTGATTGCAAGATTGACATTTTTCTTGCTGTGACCGGCAAAGTCATCGGTGCAAAGCTGATTATCGAGAATAACGCCCTTGCTTCTGAGATATTTTGCCCAGGTGCTGAGGGTGTAATAATTCTCTGTCAGGAAACTTTTGTCGCCCGTCATTCTATAGTATGCATAGGTAAGAATGAGCATATTGCCACATTCTTCAACGGGCATCTGGAATTCGGGCATATAGATATTTGTACCCTTTGCCTTATAAATGCGCTTATACGAATATGAATGAGGCACAATGTGTCTGTGAGGCTTCAGGGCATAAACCTGACCGCAGGCAAGGGGATAACGACCGATATCATGAGGTGCGAAATCCTCCTTCCATAAAGGCATTTTTGCAAATTCAAAAATACCGACAAGCATTGCCTTGATAAGCTTCGGGGTGTAAAGCAGATACATCGGTGCGGCGGGATAGGAAACGTCAACAGTGTTGATGCAGCCGTTTGAATGACATTCCTTTGACATATAAAGAAGCTGTCCCTTGCTGTTTCTCACAAGCTTGTGGGCTGCGAGAACCTGTCTTGCAGCGGCTGAAAGAATGCTCTGATAATCCTTTCCGAATTCCTTGGAATCTTCAAGAATCATTTTTTCCTGAGCCTTGATTCTGGTCAGAAGTGAATCTTTGTTGTCAAGGCAATACTTCATGGCCTTGCCGATTGAAGGGAATTTTTCTGTCCATAAGCCTTTTAATTTTTCACCGAAATAGTTGATGGAATAAACATCATCATAAGAGATTACACAGGTGAAAGCAGCTTTTTTAACATTTTTTGTTTCACTTTTGATTCTGATGCCTTTCTTTTCAAGGGCAACCTCACCACCCATGAGGCAAACATAACCCCAATCGGCTTTGAAGGTGTCACCTGAGGTGTGCAGAGGCTCCTGCTCGGTAAGACCCATAATTGCAAATTTTGTACCGTCGCAGGTATCGGTATACTTAGTAATTTCACTGTTGTTTTTGCTGCCGCAAAGCTCATTGGTTGCAGTGAAGCTCACGGAAAGCTGATGCTTTTCGCCGTCAAGTGAAGTGACGGTGGTGTCAAAAAAAGCAACAGGAGTGCTTAAAAGGTGAAAATCATCGAAAAGGAAGGGGGACCAGGTTTTAAAGCTGAGACGTACCTTTTCATTTTCAAATATGTAATCACTGATATATGGTGTGATTTTAGCTTCCTTCTGTTCAATTGCAGGCTCATCGCCCTTGCCGAGAAAACGGAATGATTCACCGTCAACAGAAAGAATGCCGTCAATTTTCATTCTGATGCCGCACCAGAGATAGGTGTCGTCATCGGTTAAACTGTCACATCTTGACCAGATGCTGAAATGGGGGTCAATTGTAGCTATGGGATATGCCGGAAGCTTCATATTTTCAATCTCCTTATTCTTTTTTCAAATAAAAGAATATCATTTTTGTGCTTTTGTGTCAATGATAATGTAAAATGAGAAAAAATTTTAATAATATGGGGCATTAAGTTAAAAAAAGGTGCATGATATTGACATGAAATTCTCTTTTTGATATACTTTAATTCAGACTATCCCTTTATAAATTTAAATAAGAGGAAGACTTTTAAAATGATTACAAATGTACTTGATTATCTGGATCGCAGTGCCGGTCTTTTTCCTTGTAAAACAGCTTTATCCGATAATAAGAATTCTGTCACCTATGAAGAAATGCAGAATACTGCAAAAGCAATCGGTTCAGCCATAATAAAAAGAAGCGGCGCAAAAAATTCACCCGTGGTGGTGTTTATTGACAGAAATATTGAAAGTGTAATTTCTTTTATGGGTGTTGCCATGAGCGGCAATTTCTATGTTCCCGTTGATCGTCAGCTTCCCGTGAAAAGAATTGAGCTTATTTTCAGTACTCTGCAGCCCGTTGCCGCAATTATTTTTGAAAAGGATAACAAAATCCTTGATGAAATCGGCTTTGAAGGTGAAAGACTTCTTTACGATGAAGCAGCAGAGCATGAGGCTGATAATGAAGCTCTGAAGCTTATCAGGGAAATTTCAATTGATACAGACCCGCTTTATGCAATTTTTACTTCAGGCTCAACAGGTGTGCCCAAGGGTGTTCTTGTTTGCCACAGAAGTGTTATTGACCTTATTGAAAACTTTGCCGAAGCCTTTGATTTTGATGAAACACGGGTTTTCGGTAATCAGGCTCCCTTTGACTTTGATGTTTCCGTCAAGGATATTTATTCATGCATAAGAAACGGAGCTTCAATGCATGTTATTCCCAAGCTTTTCTTCTCATTCCCCGCAAAGCTTATCAATTGCATAAATGAAAGAAAAATCAACACGATAATCTGGGCAACCTCAGCCCTTCGTATTATCGAAAACCTGAACGCTCTTGAAAAAACATTGCCCGAAACCCTGAAAACAATTATGTTCTCAGGTGAGGTTATGCCGAACAAGGTTCTGAATTATTGGCGAGAAAAGCTCCCCGATGTAAATTATGTTAATCTTTACGGACCTACGGAAATCACTTGCAACTGCCTTTATTATAAGGTGGACAGACCCTTCAGGGATGAGGAACCTCTTCCCATCGGTGTTCCCTTCAGAAATACGGATATTCTCCTTCTTGACGGCAATGAGCTTGTGACAGAAAACGGTGTCAAGGGTGAAATCTGTGTCAGAGGTACTTCACTTGCACACGGATATTATAACAACCCTGAAAAAACTGCGGAGGCATTCTGTCAGAATCCTCTCAATAAGTTCTATCCCGAGCTGATTTACCGCACCGGTGACCTTGCGAAAAAGGGAGACGACGGACTTTACTATTTTGTTTCCCGTAAGGACTATCAGATTAAGCATATGGGTCACAGAATCGAGCTCAGCGAGGTTGAAATAGCAATAAATTCACTGCCTTATGTTGAGGCGGGCTGCTGCATTTACGATAAGCCGAAGGAACAGATTGTTCTTTTCTATCAGGCAGAAAATGAGTGTGATAAGGATATTCTGAAGGATGCCGGTAAGCTTCTTCCTAAATATATGCTTCCTAACAGAATGCTTCACTTCACAGCCCTGCCCATGACGAAAAACGCAAAGATTGACAGAGTCAGGCTGAAGGGGGAATATCTCGATAATGCTTGAGATAAAGGATATTGCCGTATTCAACGAAAAGGTGAAGGCGTTCACGGGTGCTTACCCTGAAATGGTTACAAACTGTTTTCTCATGCCTTCCGAAATCATTGCACTTGCGGCTGAAGGCAGACTTTTTATTGAAGAATTCCCGGAATGGCTTCTGATTCTTTGCGACAGGGAGGATTATTCAAATCTCTATTATTATACGACGGATACCTCCGATGTCGCCTTTGTCAAGCAGTTTATGAAAAACACCTGCGGCAGAGAGGTTTATATGGATGCGGTGTCCCGCATGGGAAGGGGAGACTCGGAAACACCAAAAAGGCTTGTAAAAGAAGGTGCTGCCGAACGCTACAAAACCTATCAGAGAATGCAGCTGCCGGTTAAAAATATTGACTTTGACAGCTTCAGCTTCAGTGTCCCCGTGGGATACACAGTGTCAACGGATTACTGTGATTATGAAAAATTAACTGCACTGTGGAAGGAGACCCTTGATGAAAAAAGCACACCGCTTCCAAAACAGGAGGAGCTTTTTCGGCTGAGGGAGGAAGAAAATCTTTTCACTGTTTTAAATAATCACGGTGAACTTGCAGCAGTGCTGATTTTGTCGGTTTCCTCAAAGCAGGGACTTATTCAGCACATTGCCGTTTCGTCTGAAGAAAGAAGAAAGGGTCTTGCTGCAAATCTTATGAAAAAGAGCTTTTTTGCCGCAAGGGAAAAAGGCCTGACAATGCTCAGACTCTGGGTAGATTGCAAAAACACAGCAGCTATTACGCTTTATGACCGTTTTGATTTTAAGCAGGACGGTATGATATGCGAACAGCTATATATGAAAGGATGATAAAAATGAAAGAACAGCTTATCAAAATTCTCGCCGAGCTTCGCCCCGATGTTGATTTCGAGAACGAAACAGCTCTTGTTACCGACGGCATTCTCGACTCCTTCGACATTGTATCCCTTGTTGCCGAGCTCAATTCAGAGTTTGACATCACAATCGGTGTTGATGACCTTGAGCCGGAAAATTTTGACACAGTTGATGCAATGGCAGAGCTCATCAACGAGCTTGCAGACTGATGTTGATATGCACCACCTTAAACCGAGGTGGTGTTCTGCTGTTAAGATTAAAATAGACAGGAGGTAATTTCGGCTGAGCTTTGCCGAAAACAGGTTATGACACTGATATCAGTTGAATTTGCACTGTTGTGGCTTGCAAGTGCAATTCTTTATTTTATTTTTCCGCTGAAATATCGTTGGACGGTGCTTCTTGCCGCAAGTACGGTGTTTTATTTCTGGGGCGGAATCGGTACGGGATATTTCATGCTTTTAACCGTTGCCGTCGTTTATTTAACGGCACGGGTTCTTGATAAATATAATGTGGAGCATAAGGAGTATCTCAAGAATAATCCGGATTTAACAAGAGACGAGAAAAAGGCACTTAAGCTTAAAAATCAGAAAAAGAAACGAGTAATTCTTTCTGTGGGTCTTGTTATCTGCTTTGCTTTTCTTGTTTTTCTCAAATATTTCAATTTTCTTTCTCAGCAGACCTTCGGAATTCTCGGTATTTTCGGCGTTCAGGCAAAAGCACCTGAAATTGACCTTGCACTGCCGTTGGGTATTTCCTTCTATACTTTGCAGGCAACAAGCTACATTGTTGATGTATACCGTGGAAAGCTGAGAGCTGAAAAGAACATTGCCAAGGTTATGCTTTTCGTGTCCTTCTTCCCTCAGATTATTCAGGGTCCCATAGGTCGCTTCGGTCATCTTGCACCTCAGCTTTATGAAGGACACCGTTTTAACTTCACTCAGTTCAAATACGGTCTGCAGCTTTTCCTCTGGGGACTTATTAAAAAGCTCACTCTTGCAGAATATATGGGTATCATTGCCGATGAGGTCTTTACCAATTATAACGATTATAAGGGTATTATAATCTTAATCGGCTCCATGGTGTACGGTGTTCAGGTTTATGCTGACTTTTCCGGCGGTATGGATATGATAAGAGGTGTTGCTCAGGTCTTCGGCATTGAAATGGCAGTTAACTTTGAGCGACCCTATTTTGCACGCTCTGTTGCAGAATTCTGGCGAAGATGGCACATTACTCTCGGTGCATGGATGAAGGATTATGTTTTCTATCCGCTTTCACTTTCAAAGGCATTTGCCTCAATGGGTAAAAAGACAAGAAAGGTTTTCGGTACCTATATAGGAAAAATGCTTCCCACCTTCCTTGCCTCTTTTGTTGCTTTCTTCCTTGTGGGTATATGGCACGGTTCAAGCTATAAATATGTTATTTACGGACTCTGGAACAGTGTTATCATTTCAGGCAGTATTCTGCTTGACCCGGTTTACAAAAAGGTTCTCAAAAAGTTGAAGGTGAACACAGAATGCTTTTCATGGCAGCTTTTTCAGATTGTTAGAACCTTTTTCCTTGTGAGTATCGGCAGAATTTTCTCCCGTGCAGACTCGCTTACAGCTTCCTTTGCAATGCTCAGGAATATGTTTTCCGAGTTTAATCCGTGGGTGCTCACAGACGGAACACTTTATGAGCTTGGTCTCACCGCAAGGGAAATGTTCCTTGTTTTCCTTGTTATAATAGTGCTTTTTGTTGTGAGCCTTATGCAGGAAAAGGGTATGAAGATAAGAGAAGCTCTCGACAAGCAGAATATGCTTTTCCAATGGCTTGTTGTTATAGGTGCAATCATTTTTCTTATGATTTACGGCGCCTACGGAGAAAGCTTCAATGCGGCTGACTTTGTATATCAGCAATTCTGAAAGGAGGGTGAAGAAAATGAAAAACAAAAAATGGCTTCGCAGCGTTGCTTTTATCCTTCTTCTTTCCGTTGCTGTTATGGGTGTCATGCAGATTTATGGCTTGCCTAAAACCTATGACACAAGAAATATTGCAGCCTTTGATGCGGAACAGGAAAAGCTTGTTGACGGTGTTGTTCTGGGCACAAGTGTTGTTGCTCATTCATGGCTCACCCCCGTTGCATGGCAGGATTACGGCGTTGCAATTTATCACCTTTCAACAAGCGTTCAGCCCTTTGGCATAGTTCCCGAATATCTTGATTATGTTCAGAAAACTCAGGATATAAAATATGCCATAATTGACATTCACGGTCTCAGAACCGAGGCAATTCTTTCAGGCCTCAGACCGGCAAAATTCAGGGCAGCATATCTTAATATTCCCGATATGGAGTCCCGTTTCAAGGTGCTCAAGGCACTGAACAGCTATGTTCAGGAGGTTTATGATTTTTACGGTAAGCCTGAATCCGAGAGCAATACTGTTGATTTGGAGGATAAATCCTACCTTATTCCCTTCATAAATTTTCACAGACGTTGGGTTGACGGACTGAAAAAAGCAGACTATGTTACCGTAAGCAATCGTTTCATGGGTGCGAATGACAGGGATAACTCTTTCGGCGTTATGGATTGCAGCGAGTTTATTGACCGTTGGAATTTTAAACTGACAGATGAAATTGATGATTTTCAGAAGGGACAGCTTCAGGAGATTTTTGATTATGCAGCAGAAAAGGATATAGAGCTTGTTTTTATCAATATCCCCTCATTCAGAAGTAAAAGTGAGCAAAAGGAAATGAGTGAAATCATTGAATATTGCAAAAGTAAAGGCTATGACACAATTGATTTTACCGACAGCAAGGTTTTTGAGGAATCGGGAATAAGCCTTTCGGAGGATTTTCTCAATAAGGGTCATCTTAACGCCAGGGGTGGAGTTAAAGTGACAAAATATATCTGCGAATTTCTGATTGAAAACGGATATTACTATACTGACCACAGGGTGGATGAAGCATATATTCATTGGCACACTACGGCAGAAAAATACAACAGCTTTTATGAAAAAGGCTGGGCAGAATCCAAAGCATAAAAAACTGAAATAAGTGGTGTGCGATTTGCAACCACTTATTTTTTTGCGGGATTTTTATATTTCTAAAATAAAACTATTGACTTTAGTGTGTTAAAGTATTATACTTTTTACATCATACGGAGGAAATCCCTCTTAAAGAAAAGGAGAAAAAGAAATGAAAAAGCTTATGGCAATTCTTCTGGCTGCGTTGATGCTGTTCTCATTGGCGGCCTGCGGCGGCGAAAAAGCAACGAACGGTAATACAGATGAGGCAGTGTATAATGTAGGTATCTGCCAATATGTTCAGCATGAGGCACTTGACCAGGCAACTCAGGGCTTCAAGGATGCCCTTGTTAAAGCTCTCGGTGACAAGGTTAAATTTGACGAGCAGAATGCTTCTGATGACCTTACCACCTGCACAACAATCATCAACAACTTTGTTTCAAGCAAGGTTGACCTTATCATGGCTAATGCAACTCCCGCCCTTCAGACAGCGGCTTCCGCAACAACTGAAATTCCTATTCTCGGCACATCAATCACAGAATACGGTGTTGCACTTGAGCTTACAGACTTCAACGGCACTGTAGGCGGCAACATTTCAGGCACATCAGACCTTGCTCCTCTTGATAAGCAGGCTCAGATGGTGCTTGACCTTGTTCCCGATGCAAAGAGCGTAGGTATTCTTTACTGCTCTGCAGAAGCAAACTCAATTTATCAGGTTAAGGTTGTCAAGGCTTACCTTGAGGATAAGGGTATCACAGTAACTGAATATCCCTTCTCAGATACAAACGACATCGTTTCTGTTGCAACTGCAGCTTGTGAAAAGAGCGATGCCATCTATATCCCCACAGATAACAAGGCAGCATCCTCAGCAGAAACCATTGACGGTGTTTGTCGCCCGGCAAAGGTTCCCGTAATCACAGGTGACACAGGTACCTGCGGCGGCTGTGGTATTGCAGTTCTTGCAATCAGCTATTATAACCTCGGCTATAAGACGGGCGAAATGGCTGTAAAGGTTCTCACCGGTGAAGCTGATATTTCTGAAATGGCTATTGAATATGACACCGATGTGAAGCCGATGTATAATGCAGAAATCTGCTCTGAGCTTGGCATCAAGGTTCCCGAAAATTATACGGAGCTCGGCTGATAACAAATAAAAATTCTTTTTATGTTGCAGTGTCGCAAGGCGCTGCAACAAGCCTTTTCCACGGATTTTTTCAAAATTTATTTTTTTGAAAAAAACTATTGACTTTAACTGTTTAAAGTGCTATACTTCAAAAGTGTAAAGAGGCAAAGCCTCAACAGTCGAATAAAAAGGAGATTTTATCATGAAAAAATTATTAGCAGTTCTTCTTGCAGCAATGATGCTTTTCTCACTTGCTGCTTGCGGCGGAAACAATGCAACCAACGGAAACACAGATGACACCACAGGTGCAACAGACGATGTTGTTTACAATGTAGGTATCTGCCAGTGGGTTCAGCACGATGCACTTGATCAGGCAACCCTCGGCTTTAAGGATGCACTTGTTGATATCCTTGGCGAAGACAAGGTTAAGTTTGACGAACAGAACGCTTCAAACGATTCAACCTCATGCTCAACAATCATCAACAACTTTGTTTCAAACAAGGTTGACCTTATCATGGCAAATGCTACTCCTGTTCTTCAGACAGCAGCTGCCGCAACAACTGAAATTCCCATCCTCGGCACATCAGTAACAGAATACGGTGTTGCTCTTGAAATCGATGATTTCACAGGTACAGTAGGCGGTAACATTTCAGGTACATCAGACCTTGCTCCTCTTGATCAGCAGGCTCAGATGATTATCGACCTTGTTCCCGATGCAAAGAATGTTGGTATTATCTACTGCTCAGCAGAAGCTAACTCAGTATATCAGGTTAAGGTTGTCAAGGGCTATCTTGAAGGCAAGGGCATCAAGGTAACAGAATATCCCTTCTCAGATTCAAACGATATTTCAGCAGTTACAAATGCAGCTTGTGAAACAAGCGACGCTATCTATATCCCCACTGACAATGCAGCAGCTTCTTCAACAGGCGTTATCGACGGTATCTGCCGTCCCGCAAAGATTCCCGTAATCGCCGGCGAAGCTGGTATCTGCGGCGGATGCGGTATTGCAACCCTTTCAATCAGCTACTATAAGCTCGGCTACAAGACCGGCGAAATGGCAGCAAAGGTTCTCACAGGTGAGGCTGACATTTCAGAAATGGCTATCGAGTATGACGAGGACGTTGTTAAGAAGTACAATGCAGAAATCTGCAAGGAACTTGGTATGACAATGCCCGAAGATTATGTAGCACTTGATGCAGAATAATTTCAAAAACAGCGAAAATAAAAGAACTTTTTTCAGACCGTTGCAGTGGCATTTTGTCGCTGCAACGAGTCTTGGTATTTAGGAGATAATTTATGGACCTTATCACAAGCATATTAAACAGCCTTCCCGGTGCAGTTGCACAGGGTCTGATTTGGGGTATAATGGCAATCGGACTTTATATCACCTTCAAAATTCTCAATGTTTCCGACCTTACTGTTGACGGTTCACTCTGTACCGGCGGTGCAGTTTGTGTTGTTATGCTCACAAGCGGTTACGGTATGGTTGAATCCCTTATTTGCTCAGTTCTTGCAGGTATGCTTTGCGGACTTGCAACGGGTATTTTTCACACGGTTATGGGAATACCCGCAATTCTTGCAGGTATTCTTACGCAGCTTGCCCTTTACTCAGTTAACCTTAAAATTCTCGGCAAGGCGAATCAGGCAATCAATGCAAGTAAATATGACCTTCTTGTAACAATCAGAAATGTTAAAAATGTGCCTCTTTTTGAAAATTCAATTCTCATTTCTGCAATTGCGGTGCTTCTGATTGTGGTTCTTCTTTATTGGTTCTTCGGAACCTCATTGGGTTGCTCACTCAGGGCAACAGGCTCAAATCTCAACATGAGCCGTGCGCAGGGCATCAACACAAAAATCACAACCGTTCTCGGACTTATGGTTTCAAACGGTCTTGTTGCTCTTTCGGGTGCATTCCTTGCACAGTTCAACGGTTACGCTGATGTAAGCATGGGCCGTGGTGCTATTGTTACGGGTCTTGCCGCTATTATCATCGGTGGTGCAGTGTTCGGAAAAATCAGCTCCAATTTCGGCTTCAGACTCATTACGGCTGCTTTGGGCGGTGTGATTTATTGGATAGTATATCAGGTTATCATCTGCATCGGTCTTGACGCTGACCTTCTCAAGCTGCTTTCAGCTTTGGTTGTTGCCGTTTTCCTTGCAGTACCTTATCTGAAGTCGGAATACTTCTCAAAGTCCAAGGTGAGAAAGGCAGGTGCCCACAATGCTTGAACTCAAAGGTATTTATAAAGCCTTCAACCCGGGAACAGTCAATGAAAAGGTTGCACTTAATGAAGTCAGCCTTAAATTGAACGAGGGTGATTTTGTAACGATTATCGGTGGTAACGGTGCCGGCAAGAGTACAATGCTCAATGCAATTGCCGGTGCATGGAAGGTTGACTTCGGCTCAATCATCATTGACGGTGTTGATGTCACCAAAATGCCCGAGCATAAAAGGGCTAAGTATCTTGGCAGAGTTTTTCAGGACCCGATGATGGGTACTGCTCCCGAAATGGAAATTCAGGAGAATATGGCTCTTGCAATCAGACGTGGTAAGCCGAGGGGACTCGGCTGGGGTATTACCAAGAAGGAAAAGGAGTTTTTCAAAAAAGAACTCACCAAGCTTGACCTCGGTCTTGAAAGCCGTATGACAAGCAAGGTAGGTCTTCTTTCGGGCGGTCAGCGACAGGCATTGACCCTTCTTATGGCTTCAATGCAAAAGCCGAAGGTTCTTTTGCTTGATGAACACACGGCTGCCCTTGACCCGAAAACAGCAGCAAAGGTGCTTGAGCTCAGCGATCAGATTATCTCCGAAAACAATCTTACTGCAATGATGGTTACACATAACATGAACGATGCCATCAAGCATGGTAACAGACTTATAATGATGCACGAAGGCAAAATCATTTTTGATGTGTCCGGTGAAGAAAAGAAAAACCTCACAATTGATGAGCTTTTGCAGAAATTCACACAGTCAAGCGGCGAAGAATTTGCAAATGACAGAGCACTTCTTGCAAGCAGATAAAGAACAATGCTTCTCCCGTCGGAAAAACAAACCGACGGGAGAATTTTTTTGCATATATCAGGAAAAATATATTGACAAATGCATACTATAGTGGTAATAATATAGTCATCAAGGGCAACGGATAAATACCCTGATGACACTCAGTGCAAAACAAAGATGAGAAAGGAAGAAACACTATGATCTATATTTGTGATGTATGCGGCTGGGAGTATAATGAAGACGAAGGCTTCCCCGAATTGGAAATTGAGCCGGGAACAAGCTTTGATGAGCTGCCCGATGATTTTGAATGCCCTCACTGTGCTGTCGGTAAGGAAAGTTTTTCACCTGAGGAATAAAAAAATGCAATAATTCAAAGCGGTTGCGGAGAGCTGTGGCTTTCTGCAGCCGATTTTTTTAATGACGTTAACAAATCCTGAATATATTTTAATTTTTTTTAGTAAAAGTTTGTGAAATCAAAAATATATTGTTATAAAAACCATAACATATGGAGAATATAATGTGCTCACAAAATGAAAAACAGAAAAGAGGTAACCACAATGAACAGAAACGATCAGGAATTCGTGGTGCAGAAAATCCGCACACAGTACACAGAAAAGCAGGATACACAGCTTGATGAGCTTAAGGCTCTTGATGCAAAGGTTAAGCGCCCGGCAACTGTTTTCGCCTATGTGTTCGGTTGCATCAGTGCAATTATCATGGGCAGTGGCATGAGCCTTATTATGACCGATATCGGTGAAACAATCGGACTTACGGAAACAATGGTTCCCGGAATTATCATCGGTGTGGTTGGTATGCTTATGGCACTTATTACTTATCCGATTTACAAAAAAATTCTTGCATCACGCCGTAAGAAGTATGCAGGTAAGATTTTAGAACTCAGCGAAAAAATTATGAAAGGCTAAGGTGAAAGAAATGAGCGAATTTTTAAAAAAGGCATTCAATGACATGAAGGAAAGTGCAAAGGCACAGCATGAGGTTGACAAGGCAAATTTTGCTGCTGCAAAGGCAGAATCCAAGGCTCAGTGGGAAGAAGCAAAGGCAATGGGCAGACCTGAAACCCGCAAGGCTATGATGCAGGCAGAACGTGACGAGCAGATTGCACAGGCAAAGGAAAGAATCAATGAAGCAAATGCCCGTATTGACGCTGCCAAGAAATAATAGGGGGTAACAATATGAAAAAGCTTCTTGTTGTTCTCATTCTTGGTGCAACAGCCGGAACTGCCGCTGTTATTGCAAAGAAAGTGAAAAGCAAAAAAACTGAAAAATAATCAATAAAAGAGCTGTAAAAAACCTGAGTTTTTTTACAGCTCTTTTTTTATAAGCTTATTTTATATATCTTAACGGATTCACCTTTGAGCCGTTAACAATCACCTCAAAATGAAGGTGAGGTCCCGTTGAATTGCCTGTTGAACCGATTCTTCCGATTTGCTGACCGATGGAAACTGCCTGACCGGCTCTTACAGTAATTGAGCCGGGATACATATGAGCATATCTTGTTTTGATTCCGTTTCCGTGGTTGATGACAACGGTGTGACCGTATCCGGAATAACCGCTGTAGGCAAGCTCTACTATGCCGGAAGCTGCCGCAACAACAGGTGTGCCTGAGGTTCCGCCACCGCTTCGGACAATGTCAAGTCCGCCGTGGAAGGACCAGCCTGAAATACTTGCACTTCTGTTTCCGTAATAAGAAGAAATGGCATAAGCACCTCTTGTGGGCCATGTGAAGCCGCTTGAAGCTGCCGTATAAGTCTTTGTTCCCACAAGAATAATTTTGCTGACGGGAGATTTTGTAATTTTCTGAGAAACCACTGTTGTGTAGGATTCCTTACCGTCAATGTAAGTTACAAGCTCAGTGATGGTCTTTTGACCGTTTACACCCTGCTGTGAGGTTTTGCTCGTACCCTTCTGAAGCGAGGAGGTGTTTTTCTTAATCGTTTCAAAGGGAATAGTTTCAGTATGTGTACGGGTTCTCATAACCTTAACACGAACATAGTTTTCCTGCCTTGAAACAAGAATTTTTTTGTTGTTCTGAGCTTTTTTGAAGTTTACTCCGGGATTCAGTGCCCTGAGCTGCGCCACCGTAAGACCGTATTGCTTGGCAATGCTTTTTGCCGTCTCACCCTCCTTGAAGCTGTGATATTCAGCTTTGCTTTTCGGGCTTGAAAGGGTGTTGAGAAGGTCTGTTGAGCTCCAGATAAGCTCACTGTCCTCAGGGTAAAGCCCTTGAATATATTCAATTTCTTCAACAAAGGCAACACTTTCTGAGGAATCCGCCTTTTTAATATACGGTTCAAGAAGGCTTTCAAAAACCGTGAGGGCGTCGGATTCGTTTTTAACGGCGCAAAGGAAGGTGCCGTCGATATAAATTCCGCAAGCACGGACATAGGTTTTGTCTGAGCTTGAAATGATGCTTTCGCTTATCATGCCCGGATTACTCAGCTCGTTAACGGCAACCCTTCTGACCTTATAAACGGGCTCTGAAACAAGGCTTTGTGTGTCCTGCTCCTGTGCGCCGGAGGATAAGAGGGTAACGGCTTGATTTTTACCTTCGGCAAAAACCGACTCGTCTTCAACATATCCGATGGATTTTCCGTTGTATATAACCTCAAGAGCAAAAACCGTGTCATTGATGTTGCCGTAAACACTCATAACAAAAACAAAAGCGATTACGGGGAAGGCGAGATTAAAAGCACCCTTCAGAAGCTTTTTGCCCTTGAAAAGGTAAATGAGAAGAGCTTTGAAATATGAAACCTTTTTTTCTTCACCGATTATTTCCTTCAGTTCATTTTTTAACCTTGAGGGCTTATATGAAAGCGTCTTCCTGAGCCTGACAAGTGAGGAGGAAAGAAGTGAAGATATCACCGCAAAGGGGAGAAGCAGAAAGGGTCCGACCTTTCCCGCCAGCCATTTGAAAAGTGCAATTGTGTCATCACCGACGGCATAGATAAGGTCAACTGCTTTGCTTATTATTTCCTTTAAGGGAATGACCCGTTGTTTTTCTTTTTTCTGTGGAACTTCCGGAACAGCCGTTTTTTCTTTTTCGTCGGGAGCTTCCGCTTCCTGCAAATCAGCTTCAACCGGAATTATTATTTGTTCTGCATGAGTTTCAACATATTGAGGATAAACCAATTCATCCTCATAATAGGTATCACCTAAAACAAAGCTTATGGTATGCTCGGTTGCAGCTTGATTGTTTTCGTTTCCGTCTGCCATCGGGTCACCTCCTTTTGTGCATTAAATATTATTCTACCATATATGCCGATTTATTTCAACTTTACCTTGTGGGATAGGTAAGCATTTCCTCTGTCCAGCCTTCAAGAACAGATACCATCATTGCGGCTTCTTTTTTTGCACCTTCAAGGCTGTGGTCAAGATAGTTGCCGCATTCAATTGCAGAAACACCGGGAACATCACCCTCAAATCCGGCACAGAAGCTTAGTGCAGCTTTTGTCAGTTCAATTGCTTCCTTTTTTGAAAGGGTGTCAGTTGTGATGAAATAAAATCCGGTTCTGCAGCCCATGGGTCCGAAATAAATGATTTTATCGGCAACGTCACTGTTTCTCACATAGGTTGCAAAAAGGTGCTCAAGGGTGTGTATGGAAGCGTTGTCCATAACCTGTTGCTTGTTGGGTCTGCGTGTTCTGATGTCATAGGTTACGGCGTTGCCGTCAACTCTGGAAAGATACATACCCTTGGGAAGAATTGTATGGTCGATGGTGAAAGAAGCAATTTTTTTCATTATTTTTTTCCTTTCTTAGTTAAGACTTATATTTCTGTCCTTTGCGAAAAGCCTTTGAGTTGCTTCAAGCAAGGCTCTGTTTTCTGAGCTTGTCAGGTCGGGATCGTCCTTCAGAATCATTTCACAGGCAGCTCTCGACTCTCTTACTATATCCATATTTTGTGTGATATCGGCAATTTTAAGGTCGGGCAGACCATGTTGCCGTGAGCCGAAGAAGTCACCGGGCCCCCTCAATTCAAGGTCTTTATCGGCAATCTGAAACCCGTCGGTTGTTCTGCACATAATGTCAAGGCGTGATTTTGCATTTTCGCCCTGAGCATCGCTTATCAGTATGCAATAAGACTTGTTTTTGCCTCTGCCGACTCTGCCACGGAGCTGATGAAGCTGTGAAAGACCGAAACGCTCGGCATTTTCAATCACCATAATAACCGAATTCGGCACATCAACACCAACTTCGATAACCGTGGTGGAAACAAGAAGCTGAATTTCATTGTTCACGAATGCTGACATAATCTTTTCTTTTTCCTTAGGCTTCATTTTTCCGTGAAGAAGACCGACACGGTAGTTTCTGAATTCTTTTTTCTGAAGCTCCTCGGCATATTCCGAGGCGGAGGTTAATTCTGCCATGTCACTTTCTTCAACAAGGGGACAGACTATGTAGCCCTGAAGCCCCATATCCAGATGCTTTTTGATAAAGCTGTATATTCTTTCGTGATAGGATGTATCGACGGCATAGGTGGATATTTTTTGTCTGCCCTTGGGTAATTCATCAATGACAGTCAAATCAAGGTCGCCGTAAATAATCAGAGAAAGAGTTCTCGGAATGGGAGTTGCACTCATAACAAGGGTGTGAGGTTGGCAGCCCTTAAAGGCAAGTGTACCTCTCTGAGTAACACCGAAGCGGTGCTGCTCATCGGTCACAACAAGCCCGAGATGTGAAAATTCAACATCCTGCGATAAAAGGGCATGGGTGCCGATAAGCACATCGATTTCACCATTTTTAAGCCTTTCCTTAATTTCTCTTTTTTTCTTTGCAGTTGCAGAGCCGGTGAGAACTTCAACGCTTATGTCGGCAAAATTCATTAAGCTCTTAAGTGATTCATAATGCTGCAAGGCAAGAATTTCCGTCGGAGCCATGAATGCACCCTGAATACCGTTTTTCGCCGCAACATACAAAAGGCAGGCAGCAACAGCAGTTTTTCCGCTGCCCACATCGCCCTGAATGAGTCTGTTCATCGGGGTGGAGCTTCTCATGTCGGAGAGACATTCCCTGAGTGCTTTTTTTTGTGCATTTGTCATTTCAAAGGGCAGCTCACAAAGAAACTCGTCAGAGTAATCCTTTTTTATAATAAGCTCCGTTTTGCCTCTGTCACGGCTTTTGAGCCTTCTCATGCCGAGCTGCAAGGTGAGAAGCTCTTCAAAAATGAGTCTTCTTCTTGCAATTTCAAGGTCCTTTGAATTCTGAGGTGAGTGGATTGTTTTCAGCGCAAACTGTTCATGGCAAAGCTTGAACATCTGCCTTATCTTGTCGGGAATAATGTCCTCGCTGTTTTCCTCTGAGCAGATTTTAAGTGCATTCTGAATTATTTTTTCAATTGCCCTTGAATTAAGATTTGCCGTTTGCGGATAAATCGGTCGCATGGTACATTCGCTGTCCGCACTTTCAATAATCGGATTTGTCATTTCAAGTGAAGATCTGTTTGCGGTGACCTTGCCGTAAAAAATATATTCCTTGCCGACCTCAAGCGCTTCGGCAAGATAGGAATTATTGAAAATTGTGATGTTGACCCCTGCCACTCCGTCTGTGACCATGGTTTTATAAAGGGTCATCTTCTGCCTTATAATATGCTTGACAGGTGCATATCCCACAATGGCGGAAAAGCAGCACACCGTGTCGGGAACAATCTGCACAATCGGGGTGAGAACAGAGAAATCAAGGTAGGAGCGAGGATAAAAATGAACGAGGTCATAAACTGAATTTATGCCGAGCTTTGAAAGAAGCAAGGCTCGTTTTTCGCCTACACCCTTAACATATTTCACGGGCATTTCCTTCATTTTTATCACTCCTTTTACTTAATGATCAGTCGTTAGCGGTGATTTCCCATGAATAGGCGTTGAGAAACGGTTCATATTCTGTAACAGAGCCTTCAAAGGAAATTTCTCTTGAATAATAGGCAACGCCGTCACGGTAGCAAATGGGAATAAAGGGCATTTCCTCGTTAAAGACCTTGATGAAGGTCGAAATGTCGGTTTTGCCCTGTGAAAAATCAGAGAAAGCTGCGGCTGCGGTTGAAGCTGAATCAATTCCGTAGCCGGCAGAGCCGTTTTCTGCAAAGAAACAGGAAAGGCTCATGCTTGCGGGAAGCTTGACTTCACCGAGATAAATATCATAATCACCCTCGGTAAGAGCTTCGGTGTAATCCTCAAAGGGAAGAATATAAAGTGTAACATCAATGCCGAGACCTTTAAGGCTGTCACGGATAAGCTCAGCACAGGAAACTCTTCCGGCACTTTCTTCATTCACAAGCATTGTTATTTCAAGAAACTCAAAATTCTTTGAGCGATAATCATTGTTGTCATAGGCGTATACATAGCCGGCTTGCTCAAGTGTCTGCGCTGCCTTGACGGCAGAAAAGTCTTGGGCTGTTGTCTGAAGCGGTGAAAGCACATACCAATCCGGATTGAAGGGGGTATGAGCTGCCCGACACATTCCGTTATAAGCAGATTCTGCAATTGTGGTTTTGTCAATTGCAAGAGAAATCGCTTTTCTGATTGCCTTATCCGCCATAACCTCAGAGGAGGAATTCACCCCGAGATAAACAAGATTATTGAGCGGAACACGAAGCATATTCGCACCTATTTTTGTGTATTGACCATCGCTTAAATCATCAAAGAAATAGGAAAGGTCACCTGTCTGAAGAAGATAAAGCTCACTTGCGTCTGAGGTTATGGGAGTGAGGTATATCTTATCCGTGTTCATGGTTTCGCTTCGTGTGGAATTCTCGTTGACGGAAAGGAATTTTCCGTTTGCATCTGAGTGAAGAACATATCTGCCTGAGCCTACTGGTATATCATTCTGAGCTGTGCCCGCCTGAACAATGGGGAAGGTGAGACAGCTTTCTGCATAGGCACTGTCATCGGCAAGTGAAAAAACAACACTGTCCGTACCTGCCGAGGCTGAGGTGAAGGAAGCAAGGCGGGATGAGTAATAGTTGCTCTGCTTTGCAATGTTGAAGGAATAAACAACATCTGAGGCGGTGAGGGGAGAGCCGGAGGAAAAATAAATGTCGGAATTAAGATATACGGTGATTCTTCCCGTCAGTCTTTCTGAGCTTTGAGCGATGATGGGCTGAGGTGAGTAGCTTTCGTCAAGCACATAAAGTCCGTCATAGATAAGCGTGGAAAGGTTTCTGTTTGCAGGGCTGTCCGTAAGATACGGGTTAAGGGACTTGTCCTCGTAATAGCCGAGGATTATCTGATTTTCAATAACTGCTTCGGTGGTTTCTGCTTCGGTGGTTTCCTCAGTAAGCTGAGTCACCGGCTCGGGATCATCTTTTTTTGAAATGAAGGCCAGAGCCACAAGAACAACACACAGGGCAACTATCAGAGCAATATATTTTTTCATTTTTTGTTCATTCCTTTTAAGTAAGTCTGACAATTTCCGTTGAAAGGCACTTGCCTGTTTTTTCGTCAACTGTGAAAATGCAGCCGTTAATCATGCAGTCACCCTTTGCAGAGTCAAAACGAACGGGCATATTTGTTCTGAACTTTTCAATGATAAGCTCTTTTTTCACACCGAGAACACTGTCGGTAACACCGCACATTCCGATATCCGTGATGTACCCCGTACCCTTTGGAAGCACTCTGTCATCATTTGTCAGAACATGGGTATGTGTGCCGAAAACAGCGGAAACTCTGCCGTCGAGGTAATAGCCGAGCGCCTGCTTTTCCGATGTGGCTTCAGCGTGAAAATCAACAAGGATTATGTTCGTTCTGCCTTCAAGCTCCCTGAGAGCCTTGTCGGCAGCATAAAATGGGTTATCAAGGCTTTCCATGAACATGGTACCCATAAGGTTGATTATGCCCACAGAGTATCTGCCGCAATCAATCACTGCAGTGCCCTTGCCGGGGTTGCCTGCGGGGAAGTTATAGGGTCTGATGATGAATTCGCTTTCATCAAGAAGGTCGTAAACCTCCTTGCGCCTGAAGGTATGGTTGCCCGTGGTTATAAAATCCACACCGGCTGCAAAAAGCTCCTCGGCAGAGGTCGGTGTGATACCGTTTCCGGCGGCAGAATTTTCACCGTTTGCAATGCAGAAATCTATACCCTTGAATTTTTTGAAATTGGAAAGCTTTTTTCTCACAAATTCACAGCCGATGTCACTTACAACATCGCCCAAAACAAGAATGTTCATTGTTTTTCCTCTCAGTTCAGATATTCGCTGATGTCAAAATCATCATCATTGGGGTAATAATCCCAACCGTCATAGTAGTTGCCCTTTGTTTCCTCCTGAGGAAGCTCGGGAATTTCCTTGATTGCCTCAAGCTTATGACCCTGCATCCACAAAAAGTGGGAAGCAAGAAGTGTGTAGCCGCAGCCCTGAGGAGTGAGCCATTCGGCAGCCGATGCCTCGGGAATGGCAAAGTTTGCAAGTATGGTTGAAATTACGCCACCGTGGGTGACAATCACAACATCGTCACTGCCGGATTTGAGAATTCCGTCAACAATTTTCACAAAGCTTTCGCAAACTCTTTTTGCAAATTCCTCGTTGCTTTCGCCGAAGGGTGGGGCAATACCCTTTTCGCCCTTGAGCCAGCGGTCAAAAAGGGGCTGCTTTTCATGAAGCTCCTCAGCACTCTGACCTTCAAATTCTCCGAAGTTATATTCCGTAAGTCCGTCAATTATAAGAGGCTTAATTCCGGGGTAGATGATTTCTGCAGTCTGGGTACATCTTTTAAGGGGTGAAGAAAACACAAATGATGCCTGAGGATAAATATAATCCTCTTTCATTTTTTCAATCTGCTCCCTGCCTTCCTGACAAAGCGGGGTATCGGTGTGACCTGCATAAACACCGTTAAGGTTATCCTGTGTTATGCCGTGTCTTATAAGGTGTATACGATAAGTTTTCATAGCAATAATACTCCATTATATATATTCCTTTACATTATACAGTAAAAAGAAAAAGAATTCAATAAAAAAGAATATACAATTGCAAAAAGTATGGTATAATAGCCTTGCATAAATCAAGGAATATAAGCCTTGTTGATTTTTATCTGACAAAGAATTTTATAATGTACCCTACGGATATGGTGCAATAACCTTACCTGAAGAAAAAAGGAGAAAGAAATATGCTTAACTTTATCATCGGCGCAAAGGGCAGCGGAAAAACAACCCTCGGGCATAAAATCCTTTGCAGCTGTGTTAAAAACGGCGGCAGTGCAATGCTTGTTGTTCCGAAACAGTTTACCTTTGAAAGCGATAAGGGGATTTTGTCTCTCATGTCACCGAAGGAAGCCTGTATGGTTGATGTTCTTTCCTTTTCAAGGCTTTGCCATATTGCACTTCAGACCTACGGAGGAATAAAAAAGCCGATTGCAAGGGAAGGTGTGCGGAGTATTCTCATGTCTGTTGCAATTGACGGTGTTTCGGATAGCCTCAGTGTTTTTTCAAGGCATAAAAGTGAAATTTCTCTCACTCAGAAAATGCTCAGTCAGGTTGATGAAATGAAAAATCTCGGCATCAGCCCCACGGAAATTGAAAAATGTGCCGAAAAGGTCGGAGATAAGGTTTTAAGTGCCAAAATGCGTGAAACAGCACTCATATGCCGTGCTTATTCTTCCGTTGTGGAACAAAGCTTTTTTGATGACGGAGATTTGCTTGAAGCTGTTGCGAAAATTCTTGAGAATACTGATTTTTTCAAAAACAAAACAATTGTGATTGACGGCTTTTCCTCTTTTTCCTTCGGCGAATATAAAATTATTTGTGAAATGCTTAAAAAGGCAGAAAATGTTTATGTCACTCTCTGTACCGACTCGGTTGAACAAGCGAGTGAGTTAAGCCCCTTTGCCTATGTGTGCAAAACTGCCAGAAGGCTTCGTCTTCTGGCGGGCAACAATTCGGTTCAGACCGGTGAAATTATCAGGGCAGAAAGATGCAAAAGCTATCCCGAAGACCTTGCGGCAATTGAGGAAAACCTTTTTAAGCCTGATTATAAGATTTGTGAAAAAAGCGACAATGTTTCAGTTGTCTGCTGCAATAATGTACAAAACGAATGTGATACTGTCGGCAGAAGCATAAAAAAGCTTATAAGAAGTGAAAAATACCGTTGCCGTGACATCGCAGTTATTTTCCGTGAAGGCGAGGCTTATGAAAGCGGAATTAAAAAATCACTCCGAAAATACGGTGTTCCGCTTTTTGAGGACAAACGTCAGCCTGTTGCGAATCAGCCGCTTATCTGCTTTGTACGCAATCTTCTGAGCATTTGCAGTGAAGGCTTTTCAACGGATTATATTTTCCGCTTCTGCAAAACAGGACTCACAGGGCTTACCACACAGGAAATTGCTTTGATGGAAAACTATGTTTTCATGTGGGATATAAACGGCACAAGGTGGCTTTCGCCATGGAAGGAGAATCCCAAGGGCTTCGGTGTGAAAAAGGATGAAGAAAGTGACAACCTTCTTTGTCAAATCAATGCCCTGAGAGAAAAGATAATTGCACCGATTGAAAAGCTGAAGGCTGAGCTTGAGCTTTGCCAAGGCAAAAAAGCGATTGAAAAAATATATTTCTTCCTTCGTGATAACAGGGTTGATGAAAGCCTTAAAAATTATGCTCTGCTGCTGGAGGAAAAGGGACTTCATGAGCTTGCTCTGGAGCAGGAGCAGGTCTGGGATATTCTTATGGAAGGCTTTGACGAAATCGGAACGGCTCTTGGTGAAAGCTCTGTTACGGCAAAAAGGCTGCTTGAGCTTTTCAGGCTTACCGTTGAAACAAAAAGCCTCGGCAAGCTTCCCGACGGCTTTGATGAGGTCAGCCTTGCTTCAGCCGAAAGAGCACTGAGTAAAACTGCAAGGGTAGTTTTTCTTGTCGGTATGAACAGTGGAGTTTTTCCTCTTGTTCAGAAGGAAAGCGGAGTTTTCTGCCACAGAGAACGGGTCAAAATGGCTCTCGGCGGTCTTGAGGAGCTTGACAGCTTTAAGGACCTTACCTTAAAGGAACGGCTTCTTTGCTATAATGCACTTTCATGCTGCACCGAAAAGCTTATTCTTTCCTATTCCCTTTCAGATAACGAGGGAAAGGATCTCACAAAAAGCGAATGTGTTGAATGGGTGGAAAAAATACTTCCGTCGGTAAGGGAAAAGTTTTCATCCGATTGTGATATCAGTGACCTTATCGAAAGTGAAAAATCAGCCTTTGAGGTTATGGCAAGGAATTGGAATAAAAATACGGGTGAAATAAATGCCCTGAAAAAATATTTTTCCAAAAAGCCTGAGTATAAGGATAAGCTGAATGCGATTTCAACAGCTCTTTCGGGTGAAGGCTTTAAATTTGAAGATAAAACAAGGGCTGTTGATTTGTTTGGCAGAAATTTGTTCTTTTCTTCAACTCAGCTTGAATCTTACAGTAAGTGTCCCTTCATGTATTTCTGCCGTTATGGTCTGAGGGCAAAGCCGAGGCTTAAGGCAGAGCTGGACCCTGCTCAAAGCGGTACCATAATTCATGATGTTCTTGAAAAGCTTCTCAAAAAGTATAAGGGCAGAGAATTCCTGAACCTTTCCAAAAATCAGATTGATGAAGAAATTGCAGTACTTCTTAATGAATATCTTGATTCATCAATGGGCGGCTCAAGTGACAAGGGTGAAAGATTCCGATATCTTTATTTCCGTATGCAGAAAATTCTTGTAAGCATTATGGAAAGAATTATTGAGGAGTTTTCCGAAAGTGACTTTGAAATGTCAGATTTTGAGCTGAGTATAGCCCGTAACGGAAAGGTGAAGCCCTTCACGGTTGAGCTTGAAAACGGTATTGCTGAGTTTTCGGGAATCATTGACCGTGTTGACAGGCTTGAGCTTGACGGAAAAAGCTATATAAGAGTTGTTGACTATAAAACCGGTCCGAAGCAGTTCAGACTTTCGGATGTTCTTGCGGGACTTAATATGCAGATGCTTTTGTACCTTATCAGCATATGGCGTAACGGTGAGGGAGAATATGAAAACATTATTCCGTCAGGTGTGCTTTATTTCCCTGCAAAAATTCTGCCGAACAATGCTGTCCGTGGTACCGATGAGGAGCAGCTTCGCAGCAGCCGTTACAGCCTTACAAAAATGAACGGTATGCTTCTCAATGACAATGAAATCATCAGGCATATGGATAAAAATCTCAGGGGAATTTTCATTCCCGTGAAGTACGATGCCAAAAAGGATTGTCTTAAGGGTGAGTTCATCAGCATGAGGCAGTTTGAAGCTCTGGCAGAAAGGCTCGACGGTTATATCAGGGAAATCGGTGACAGTATTCATGACGGTGCTGTCGGTGCAAGACCTGTTTCGGGAAGCGGTAACAGTGACACCTGTGATTACTGTAACTACGGTGATATCTGCATGAACAAGGCAGTTTCACCCAGATATGTTGATAAGCTCAGGCACGATGAATGCCTGAAAATTCTGGAAGGAGGCGAAGATGATGGCGAGAAAATGGACTCCGGCACAAACTGATGCCATTGAAGCAAGGCGAGGAAGCGTTCTTGTTTCAGCAGCGGCAGGCTCAGGTAAAACGGCGGTTCTTGTTGAAAGAGTTATTTCAAGACTTACGGATACGGTGAAGCCCACAAGCGCCGACAGACTTCTTATCGTTACCTTCACAAGGGCGGCGGCGGGCGAAATGAAGGACAGAATTTCAGCCGCACTTTCTGAAAGGCTGAGAAAAGAGCCGGGAAACCTTCACCTGATCAATCAGCAAATGCTTCTTCCCGGGGCAAAAATCTGCACAATAGACAGCTTTTGCACCTCACTTGTAAAAGAGAATTTTTCACTTCTTGATATTTCTCCCGATTTCAAAACTGCCGACACGGGTGAGCTTACGGTGCTTAAAAGACAGGCAATGGATGAAACAATGGAGCTTATGTATCAGAAGGGCGGAAATGGCTTCAGCACTCTTGTTGAAATGCTTTTGCGGGGAAGGGATGACAGCTTTCTTCAAAGCTGCATTGAAAAGCTCTATGAAAATTCAAGGTCCTTTCCATTTCCTGAAAAATGGCTCAGAGACCTTCAGAAGCCTTTTGAAAATGAAGTGCCTCTTAAAGAGAGTATATACGGCAAAATCATGCTTTCCCATATTAAAAATGCAGTGGAGTATAATCTTGGTATTTTTGAAAATGTGCTGTCTCACTGCATGGGCGATGAGGAGCTTGAAAATGTGTTTTACAGTGCCGTGTCTGAGGATAAGGCACAGTGCGAATATATAATTTCAAGAATCAATGAGGGCTCATGGGATGAAACACAAAGGGCAGTTATGGCATATACCCCGAAAAGGCGTGGTAATCTGCCGAAGCATCTTAAGGAGGATTTTTTTGCCAAGCGTCTTGCTGCGGCGAGAAAAACGGCTTCGGATAACATAAGGGCTCTTGCGGGGTTCTTTTGCTGCAGTGAACAGGAGTTCTGTGAGGATATGGAACTGTTCCGTGAGCCTGTGAAGAGTCTCATTGATTCCGTTATTCTGTTTTCCGGAATTTACGGAAGAATAAAAAAGGAAAAAAAACTGTGTGATTTCAGTGATATTACCCATCTTGCATTGTCGCTTCTTGTGAAAGCCACCGATGACGGGTGGGAAAGCACGGAGTTTGCAAAAATATATTCCGAAAGCTTTGATGAAATTCTCATTGACGAATATCAGGATACAAACCGTGCTCAGGATATGCTTTTCACTGCAATTTCAAGAAACAACCTTTTCAGGGTGGGCGATGTCAAGCAGAGCATTTATTCCTTCAGACAGGCAATGCCTCAGATTTTTCTTGAAATCAAAAGTGCCTATGAAAGCTATAACAGAAATGAGGATAAATATCCTGCAAAAATTATTCTTGGCAACAATTTCAGAAGCCGTAAGGGCGTTACCGATATTATCAACTTTATTTTCCGTCAGATTATGTCTGAGGAAAGCGGAGATATAGAGTATAACGATGAGGAGCAGCTCGTTTTCAGTGCGGCTTATGACGAAAAGCATGAGCCGGATTGTGAGCTTCATGTTCTTGATACGGGTACGCTGGATACCGAAAACGAAACGAATCATGAGTTTCAGGCAAGATATATCGCAAGAAGAATCAAGGCAATGCTCTCGCAAGGCTATACTGTAAGGCAGGGAGACACGGAAAGAAAAGCCACTTATAAGGACTTTTGCCTGCTGCTGCGTTCTGTCAGCACAAAGGCTGCAATATATGCCGATGTGTTCCGCCGTGAGGGTGTTCCCTGTTTCACAGAGGTTACGGGCTCCTTTCTGACGGCGGAGGAGATTTCTCTCACTCTCAATATTCTCAGAATAATTGATAACCCGAAGCAGGATGTTGCTCTTCTGAGCGTGATGATGAGTCCGATTTTCGGCTTTACCGTTGATGAGGTAAGTCTTCTGAGGCGTGGCAGAAGAAAAGGGGATATCTATTCCTGTATTCTTGAAATGGCTGAGGAAAACAATGAAAAAATCAATTATTTCCTTCATAAAATATCCCTTTGGCGTAATCTCAGCATCTGCCTTTGCACAAGTGAGCTTATAAATGAAATATATGACGATACGGGTCTTGTTTCAATTTTTGACGCCATGGATCCCTCAGGTGAAAAAAGGGCAAACCTTATGCTTTTGCTTGATTATGCATCAAGCTATGAAAAAGCGGGCTATATCGGGCTTTCAGGCTTTATACGCTTTGTTGACCGACTGAAAAATGAAAAGCAGGATTTGTCTGCGGCTCTCGGTGTGGTGCAGAATGCCGATGTTGTGAAGATTATGACAATTCACAAGTCGAAGGGCCTTGAATTTCCCGTGTGTATTCTCGGCAACTGTGCGGGTCTTTTTAACCGTATGGATGAAGCTGAGAACCTTGTTGTTAACAGAAATGTCGGTCTCGGACTTATCCGTCGTGACACAGAAAGCTTTGACCAATTTGAAACATTGTGCCACAGTGCCGTCAAGCTTTCAATTCATCATGACTCCCTCAGTGAAGAGCTGAGAGTGCTTTATGTTGCCATGACAAGAGCAAGAGAAAAGCTTATCATGGTTTACGGCGGCAAAAATCCGCTCGGAGCAATTGAAAGATACAGCCTTGACATAAATGATTCCCGAAGTACCATCAGTCCCTATGCAGTAGGAAGCGCAAGCAGCTTTGGCAGATGGATTCTGACTTCACTTCTGAGGCATAAGGATGCCGTAGAGCTTCGTGAAAAAATAGGCATGGATGAAAGCATAGTTCTTCCCTGTGAGTCACCGTTGAAGGTGGTTTTCAGTGAGGCTGACAATGAAAATGCCCCGGAAGAAGAAAAACAGGTGAGCAAAGAAATCGATGAAGATTTTCTTGCGTTTATTAAGCAGAGGGCGGATTTCAGGTATAAATATGAGGCTCTTTCGGGTGTGATTTCAAAGCGTGCGGCATCTGAGGTGGACAGGGGATATATTGACAGGGATTATTTCGCTTCAAGTGCCCCGGCCTTTCTTTCCGAGGGCGGACTTACAGGCGCCGGCAGAGGTATTGCAACCCACACCTTCATTCAGTTCGCAGACTATGAAAAGGCAAAGGCTGACCTTGAGTGTGAAATTGAAAGGCTTCATGACCTTGGAATACTTTCCGATGCTCAGTGCAAGGGTATCAACAGAAGAGCTGTTGCAAGGTTTTTCCAAAGCGAACTTGCAGACAGAATTCTTTCAAGTGAAAATGTCATGAGGGAAAAGAAATTCACAATTGAGATCCCCGTTAATGAAATTTATGAAGGACTCGATGAATTCTCCGATGAAATGATGATGATTCAGGGTATTGCCGACTGTGCCTTCGTTGAAAACGGAGAAATTGTTGTTGTGGATTATAAAACCGACTCCCTTGACAGTGAGGATAAGTTCAGGGAAAAATATGCTTCTCAGGTGCTTTTATATAAAAAAGCACTTGCCGAGTGCATCGGTCTCCCCGTAAAACAGACCCTTCTTTACTCCTTCCATCTCGGAAAAGAAATCGAAGTGGAATAAAATAAGAAGAAAAAATAAATTATTTTCAAAAAAATGTTGATTTTTTATTTGCAGTGTGATACAATACCTACCGTTAATGTAAAATATAATGTCCGAAAGAGGTGACACATAATGAAGAAGGATATCCATCCCGGTTACGAACAGACAGAAGTAAGATGTGCTTGCGGTGCTGTTATCAGCACAGGTTCAACAAAGAAGGACATGCGTGTTGATATTTGCTCAAACTGCCATCCCTATTTCACAGGTAAGCAGAAGCTTGTTGACACAGGCGGACGTGTTGACAGATTCAACAAGCGTTTCAACCTTGCTAAGAACAAATAATTTAAAGCAGATTTAAAAATAGACGGCACAATTATATTGTACCGTCTTATTTTCATTTAAAAGGGGTGACATTGTGTCAGGCTATAAAACCGTAAAAAAAGCTTCAAGCGATGAATTCATCGAAAAAAAATCCCGTTTTATCGGTTATGTCAAGCCGGTTAAAACTGTTGAGGAAGCGGTGGCTTTTGTTAATGAAATCAAGTCAAAGCATTGGGATGCAACTCACAATGTTTATGCCTACAGCCTTCGTGACGGTCAGGTCAAGCGTTTCAGTGATGACGGTGAGCCTCAGGGCACGGCGGGTATCCCCACTCTTGATGTTATTCTTAAGCAGGATGTTGTTGATGTATGCGTTGTTGTGACAAGATATTTCGGCGGAATCATGCTTGGCGCCGGCGGACTTGTCAGGGCTTATTCCCATGGGGCAAAAATCGCCCTTGATGCAGGTGAGGTTATCACCATGTCCCTTTGCAAAATTGTGAAGGTAAATGCTGATTATAATTTTTACGGCAGACTTGTTCCGTTGATTTGTGAGCAGGGTGGTATCGTTGAGGACACTCAGTTTACCGATTCGGTTGAGGTTACCTTCCGTATTCCGGAGGAAAAGGTGACTCAATTTGAAGCAAAGCTTGTTGATGTTTCCAACGGAAGATTCCATAGTGAGGTCGTTGATGAAAAATACTGCGAAATTTAAAATATTTTTCGTCATTTTAAGGGGAAAACCGGATTTTTTGCGTATATAAAAGTAAAGGCGGTGTTCTTATGTCACAAATCAGAGAGAGAACTCTTCAGAATGAAAGAAAAACCATAACGAAATACGGTATGCTTTGCGAAAACACCAAAGGAAGACTTGTGCCCGAGCCAGAGTGCCCTGTCAGAACTGCATATCAGCGTGACAGAGACAGAGTTATCCATTCGGCTGCCTTCCGCCGTCTGAAGCATAAAACTCAGGTTTTTCTTGCCCCCGACAGTGACCATTACAGAACCCGTCTGACACATACCCTTGAGGTTTCACAGATTGCAAGAACAATTGCAATGGGTCTCGGACTCAATGAAAACCTTACTGAAGCGATAGCACTTGGTCATGACTTGGGTCACACACCCTTCGGCCATGCAGGTGAAAGGGCTCTCAATGAGGTGTTCCCTGAGGGCTTCAAGCATTATGAACAGAGCCTGAGAGTGGTTGATTTTCTCGAAAACAAGGGTAAGGGACTTAATCTTACCTATGAAGTCAGAAACGGAATACTCTGCCACACAAGGGGCGAGGAAGCAGTAACCCTTGAGGGCAGAATCGTAAAGCTTGCCGACAGAATTGCATATATCAATCATGATATCGATGATGCGGTGAGAGGCGGAGTTATCACGGAAGGCAACATTCCCGTTGAAGCAAGAAAAATTCTCGGTGAAACAAAAAGCCGGAGAATCAACACCCTTGTCACCTCCGCAATTGAAAACACTCAGGATGTTATAATACTTGACAGAGATGTTCAGTCAGCCTTTGATATTCTCCATGAGTTTATGTTTGACAGGGTATACACAAATCCTGTCTGCAAAAGTGAAGAAGGCAAAGCCATGGCTATGATTCAACAGCTCTATGAATTTTTCAGCACTCATCCTGATGAGCTTCCCAACGAATACATTGAGATTGCCTGGAAGGACGGAGCTGAAAGAGCTGCCTGTGACTATATTGCAGGTATGACCGACGGCTATGCCCTTAAGGTGTTCACGGAATATTTTATCCCAAGCGGCTGGACTAAGTGAGCAGACGGTTGGTCAGCGGGCAGGATTTTAAACAGATTTGATGTAAATTCTGCATTTTGGAATCGATTTGTGAATGTAATTTCCGATTCCGGATTTCTGAAGAAAGGATGGTATAGATATGGCAAACAGATTTTCTGATGAATTTCTGGCAGAGCTGAGAATGAGATGCGATATAGAACAGACTATCTCGTCATATGTTCAGCTCAGGCGCAGAGGCAAAAACCTTGTCGGTCTTTGTCCGTTCCATAACGAAAAAACACCGTCCTTCACGGTTTACCCCGATTCCCAGAGCTTTTACTGCTTCGGCTGCGGAGCAGGCGGTGAGGTTATTTCCTTTATAAGAAGGGCGGAAAATCTTGATTTCACCGAAGCTGTGCGATATCTTTGTGACAAGGCTTCCATGGTAATGCCCTCCGAGGGCTATGATGATTCACTTGCGCAAAAGCGAAAGAGAATGTACGAAATCAACAAGGAAGCCGCAAGGTTTTTTAATTCATGTCTTTTCACGGATGTCGGTAAAGAAGGGCTTGAATATTTCAAGTCCCGTGGATATAAAAAAAGCACAATAACAAAATTTGGTATGGGTTATGCGCCCAACGAATGGAGAGCACTTCTGACCCACCTTAAAAGCAAGGGCTATTCCTATGAGGAGGCTTATGAAGCCAACCTTGCAAACAAAAGTGAAAAAAACGGAAAGGTCAGCTTTTATGACTCCTTCCGTAACCGTGTTATGGTGCCGATTATAGATGCCAGAGGAAATGTGGTGGCTTTCGGCGGCAGAGTTCTTGATGACAGCAAGCCGAAATACATCAATACCTCCGATACATTTATTTATAAAAAAAGTCTTGGTGTTTTCGGGCTGAATTTTGCAAAAAACACCACGGATAAAAAGCTGATTCTTGTTGAAGGCTATATGGATGCCATTACCCTTCATCAGCATGGATTTTCAAATGCAATTGCCTGTCTGGGTACGGCGCTTACAAGTGAAATGGCACATCTGCTTTCACGCTATGCCGATGAGGTTATTCTGTGTTATGATGCCGACGAAGCAGGTCAGAAGGCAACTCAGCGTGCCATTGAAATTTTCAAATCAATCGGCATGAAGCTGAAGGTGATTCATTTAAGCGGCGGTAAGGACCCTGATGAAATAATAAGAAAATACGGACCCGAACGGTTCAGAAGTCTTATTGACGGTGCTGCAAATGATATTGAATTTGCCCTTATCAGGCTGAGGGACTCTTTTCAGCTTGATACCTCTGACGGTAAAATGAGATATCTTGAAAAAGCGGCTGAGGTGTTGGCAAAAACAAACAACAGAATTGCTCAGGATGTTTATGCCGGCAGACTTGCAGAGGAGCTGAGCATCAGCAAGGAATCGATTATGCTTCGTGTTGAACAGCTCCAGAAAAAGAATGTGCGCCTTGAAAACAAAAATCGCTTCGCTCAGATTCAGCAAAGGTCGATTTCAGAAAACAACAAAGCAGCACTTTCAAATGATGTAAATATAAAGGTTATCAAGGCAGAGCAGATGCTTATAGGGGCACTTTTACGAAACCCTGAATTCTATGAGAGAATGAAAAGCTCTGTTAAAAGTGAAGATTTTTCAGTTAATGAACACAGAAGAATATTCTCCCTGATAACTGAAAAAATAAAACAGCAAAGAAGTCTTGAGCTGACCTTTTTCGCTCAGGAGCTGGACCCCAAGGAGCTTGACACACTTGTCAGAATTTCAAAGCAGCACGAACAGCTTGTGTTCACTTTAAGTGTCTGTGCTGACTGCGTCAGAATTATGAAGCAGCAGAAGGAAAAGGAGACCAAGGCAGGCTCGTCGGGTGAAATCAGCGATGAGGAGTTCGCTCAGTATTTTCATAAAAAAAGAAATAATTGATTTAACAACATAGAAAGGCAAGGAAGTAACTTTATGGAAAATCAAGAAAAAAATTTAATGCTCAAAGCTCTTATTGACAGAGGTATCAGTCAGGGTAAGCTCAATTCCACGGAAATTGATGCTGTGCTTGTTGAAGCCGATGTTGATATGGACGAAATGGAAAAGGTTTATTCAAAGCTTGAAAGTGCAGGCGTTGAAATTGTTGATGACCTCAGCGATGAAATCCTCGACTCAATTTCTGTTGACATCGATCTTCCCAAGGATTATGACAACTCAGCAATGGTTGCTGCCGATGCAAAAAGTGTGATTGATGACCCTGTTAAGGTATATCTTAAGGATATCGGCAGAGTACCCCTTCTTTCACCCGAGGAGGAAATCGACCTTGCAATCCGTATTGCAAACAATGATAAGGAAGCAAAGGAAATTCTCACAAAGGCTAACCTTCGCCTTGTTGTTTCAATTGCAAAAAGATATGTTGGCAGAGGCATGATGTTCCTTGACCTTATTCAGGAGGGCAACCTTGGTCTTATCAAGGCTGTTGACAAGTTCGACCATACAAAGGGCTTCAAATTCTCAACCTATGCAACATGGTGGATAAGACAGGCTATCACAAGAGCCATTGCCGACCAGGGCAGAACAATCCGTATTCCCGTTCATATGGTAGAGACCATCAATAAGGTTAAAAAGACAAGCAATATGCTTCTTCACAGAGATGGCAAGGATCCCTCACCGGAGGACATTGCTAAGGAGCTCAATATGCCTACCGACAAGGTTCGTGACATTCTTCGCATTTCACAGGAGCCTGTTTCACTTGAAACCCCCATTGGTGAAGAGGAGGACAGCCATCTTGGTGACTTTATTCCCGACGAGGATGCACTTTCACCTGCTGACGCAGCAGCGATGACCTTCCTTAAAACAAAGGTTAACGAGGTTCTTGAAACCCTCACCCCCAGAGAGGCTGAGGTTCTCCGTCTTCGTTTCGGCCTTCGTGACGGCACACCTCAGACACTTGAAGAGGTGGGCAAGGCATTCAATGTTACAAGAGAAAGAATCAGACAGATTGAAGCCAAGGCTCTGAGAAAGCTCCGCCACCCCTCAAGAAGCAAACACCTGAAGGATTTATAATACAGAAAAGTCACATACAAGGGCGACGCTTTGTAAGGAAGCGTCGCCCGATTGTGATTTTCTTTTTTTATTTATATTTTACTGCTTTAAAGTGACAAAATGTGTTGACAACACATACTCGCCGTGATATAATATCCTATAAATTTGATTTTAAAAAATGTCGGGTGCTGAAGCCCGAAAAGGGAAGGTAAAAGCCACTCCCGAAAAGGAGTTTTTAAAATGAAGCTTTCAGGTTCACAAATTGTAATAGAGTGCCTTATTGAGCAGGGTGTAACTGATGTTTTCGGTTATCCCGGCGGTCAGGTTCTCAATATATACGATGCGCTTTATAATGCAGGTGACAGAATCAATCATGTCCTCACTGCCCATGAGCAGGGCGCAGCTCATGCTGCTGACGGCTATGCGAGAGTAACAGGCAAGGTCGGTGTGGTTATTGCAACCTCAGGCCCCGGTGCAACAAATCTCGTTACGGGTATTGCAAACGCTATGCTTGATTCAGTTCCCATGGTTGCCATCACGGGTAATGTTCCGACATCTCTTGTGGGTAAGGACAGCTTTCAGGAGGTCGATATCACAGGTATCACACTTCCCATTACAAAGCATAACTATTTTGTAAAAGATATAAACGAGCTTGCCGCTTGTCTTCGTGAGGCGTTTAAAATTGCCAAATCGGGAAGACCCGGTCCCGTTCTTGTGGATATTCCAAAGGATGTGCAGATTGCAACTGTGGAATTCGAGCCTGAGGGTGTTGTTGAGTCCTTCCCTGAAAAGAAGGTCAAAGATTCAAAAATTGCAGAAGCTGTCAGACTCATTAACGAATGTGAAAAGCCTTACATATATGTCGGTGGCGGTGTTATGAGCCGTAATCTCGGTGAGGATGTTATGGCTCTCAGTGAAAAAATTGACGGCTGTATCGGATGCACCTTTATGGGGCTTTCCTCCATTCCTGATTCTTATGAAAGATTTTTAGGTATGCAGGGTATGCACGGTCACTATGCATCATCAATGGCGAACAAAAATGCCGACCTTATCATCGGTATCGGTATTCGCTTCAGCGACAGAGCTACCGGCAATACTCAGAAATATTCAAAGGGAGCAAAGATTATTCAGCTTGATGTTGACGGTGCTGAAATCAACAAAAACATTATGGTTGATGCAGGTCTTATCGGTGATATCGGAGACAGTCTGAAGCGTATCCTTTCAGCTGTTGAAGAAAAATCACGCCCCCTGTGGCATGAGGAATTTGAAAAGCTTAAAGAAGATGAAAAGAAAATCGAAAAGCTTAACGACGAAAAATCAACATCAATTCTTCCGCCGAAAAAGGTTTTTGAAATTATAAATAAGCATAAGGATGAAAACACCGTCATTGCAACGGATGTCGGTCAGCATCAGATGTGGGCGGCTCAATATACCGACTTTGAGAAAAACCGTAAGTTTGTTTCTTCCGGCGGTCTCGGTACAATGGGCTACGGACTTGGTGCCGCAATCGGTGCACAGGTCGGCTCACACAACAAGACAATTCTTGTTACGGGTGACGGTTCCTTCGGTATGAACCTTAACGAGCTTGCAACAGCAGTTACATATAATCTTCCGATTGTTGTTGTGCTTTTGAACAACGGTGTTCTCGGAATGGTACGCCAGTGGCAGACCCTTTTCTACGGAAAGCGGTATTCAAATACAGTATTGGGAAGAAAAACAAACTTCCCGCTTCTTGCTGAGGCATTCGGTGCTGCCGCCTATAGTGCAGCAACTGTTGAGGAATTTGAAAAAGCTATGGCTGAAGCAATGAAGTGCGAAGGTCCCGTGCTTATTGAGGTTGCCATTGAAAAGGACGAATTTGTTCTTCCCATGCTTCCTCCCGGCGGCTCAATAGAAGACATCATTGTCACTATAGACAAGGAGGAAACACAATGAGCAAATATGTTATAGCGGTTTATGTTGATAATAAGCCGGGTGTACTTACAAGAGTTTCAAGTATGTTTACCCGCCGTGGCTTCAACATTGATACCCTTACCGTTGGTGAAATTGAAAATCCGGCTTATTCGAGAATCACAATTTCACTTTCAGGTGATGAATACACAAAAAATCAGATTGTGGTTCAGCTCAACAAGCTCCACAATGTTCAGATGGTCAAGGTTCTCAGCGATGAAAGCACTGTAAAGCGTGAGCTGATGATTATCAAAATGAAGAACACCCCCAATAACAGGGCTGAGATTATGGCAGCGGCTGAGGTTTACAAGGGAAAAATTATCGACTACTCAGTCAGCACCATAAGTGTTGAGGTTACCGGCGAGCCGGTGAAAATCGATGCATTCATCGAGCTTATGATGCCCTTGGGCATTCTTGAAATGTGCCGCACGGGTATTGTTGCAATTGAGCGTGGCGCAGAAACCATGTTCTCTCAGGAATAAAAAAACAAACAATAACTTTAAAAATACAAAGGAGTAATTACCATGCAAAACATCTATTATCAGCAGGATTGTAATCTTGCAAAGCTTTCAGGAAAAACAGTTGCCATCATCGGCTACGGCTCACAGGGTCACGCACACGCTCTTAACCTCAAGGATTCAGGCGTTGATGTAATCGTTGGTCTTTATGAAGGCAGCAAGAGCTGGGCAAAAGCAGAAGCTCAGGGCGTGAAGGTTATGACTGCTGCTGAGGCTGCAAAAAATGCTGATATGATTATGATTCTTATCAACGACGAAAAGCAGGCAAAGCTTTATAAAGAGAGCATTGAGCCTAACCTTACAGAGGGCAAGACTCTTGCTTTTGCACACGGCTTCAACATTCACTTCGGCTGCATTAAGCCCCCGAAGAATGTCAATGTTGTTATGATCGCACCCAAGGGCCCCGGTCACACAGTAAGAAGCGAATACCAGGCAGGCAAGGGCGTTCCCTGTCTTGTTGCTGTTGAACAGGATGCAACAGGCGATGCACTTGAAATTGCACTTGCATACGCTCTCGGTATCGGCGGCGCAAGAGCGGGTGTTCTTGAAACAACCTTCAGAACAGAAACCGAAACAGACCTTTTCGGTGAACAGGCTGTTCTTTGCGGCGGTGTCTGCGCTCTCATGCAGGCAGGCTTTGAAACTCTTGTTGAAGCAGGCTACGATGAAAGAAATGCATATTTTGAATGTATCCATGAAATGAAGCTCATCGTTGACCTTATTTATCAGAGTGGCTTTGAGGGTATGAGATATTCAATATCCAATACTGCTGAATACGGCGACTACATCACAGGCCCGAAAATCATTACAGAAGAAACAAAGAAGGCAATGAAGAAGGTTCTTTCAGATATCCAGGACGGCTCATTTGCAAAAGAGTTCCTTCTTGATATGTCCGATGCAGGCTCACAGGTACACTTCAATGCTATGCGTAAGATTGCTTCCGAGCATCCTTCAGAGGTTGTAGGTAAAGAAATCCGTAAGCTTTATTCCTGGAGTGACGAAGATAAGCTTATCAACAACTAAGTTTTTGCACAAGGTCTGTTGCGCCGTCGGCTCAACAGACCTTTAATGAATTAGCCTGGCAATCAGCCAAGGCACAGGAAAGGACGAAAACAAATGATAAAAGATACTATCGTTGACGGCTTCCATAATGCGCCCCACCGTTCGCTTTATCACGCTTTGGGACTCACAGATGAGGAACAGCACAGACCTTTAATCGGTATTGTATCATCACATAACGAAATTGTACCCGGTCACATCAACCTTGACAAAATTGCAGATGCAGTCAAGCTTGGTGTTGCCATGGCTGGCGGTACTCCGATTATGTTCCCTGCAATTACTGTTTGTGACGGTATTGCAATGGGTCATGTTGGTATGAAATATTCACTCGTTACAAGAGATCTCATTGCCGACTCAACTGAGGCTATGGTTATGGCTCACGGCTTTGACGGACTTGTTATGATTCCTAACTGCGATAAAAATGTACCCGGTCTTCTGATGGCTGCGGCAAGACTTAATATTCCCACAATTTTTGTTTCCGGCGGACCAATGCTTGCAGGTCGTGTTAACGGCAAAAAGACCAGCCTTTCAAGTATGTTTGAGGCAGTTGGTGCCTACAAGGCGGGTAAAATTGATGATGCACAGCTCAGAGTATGTGAAGAAAACACTTGCCCCACCTGTGGCTCATGCTCAGGTATGTATACTGCAAACTCGATGAACTGCCTGACAGAGGTTCTCGGTATGGGACTTCGTGGCAACGGTACAATTCCGGCTGTTTATTCACAGAGAATTGAACTTGCAAAGCATGCGGGTATGCAGATTATGGAGCTTGTTAAAAAGAATATCCGACCGAGAGATATTATGACTCCGGCGGCAATTAAAAATGCTCTCACAGCAGATATGGCTCTTGGATGCAGCACAAACAGTATGCTTCATCTTCCCGCAATTGCCAACGAATGTGGCGTGGAATTTAACCTTGATATGGCAAATGCTGTGAGTGAGGTTACGCCCAACCTTTGTCACCTTGCTCCTGCTGGACCTACTTATATGGAGGACCTTAACGAGGCGGGCGGTGTATATGCAGTGCTCAAGGAGCTGACAAAGTTAGGTCTTATTGATACCTCGGTTATGACCTGTACAGGTAAAACCCTTGGTGAAAATATTGAAAACGCTGTTAACAGGGATGACACGGTAATCAGAACCGTTGAAAATCCCTATTCAAAAACAGGCGGTATTGCAATCCTGCGTGGTAACCTTGCCCCTGACGGCTGTGTTGTTAAAAGAAGTGCAGTTGCACAGGAAATGCTTGTTCACGAAGGTCCTGCCAAGGTTTATGACAGTGAAGAGGAAGCAATTGCTGCAATTTACGGCGGAGAAATCAAAAAGGGTGATGTTGTTGTTATCCGTTATGAAGGTCCTGCCGGCGGCCCCGGTATGAGAGAAATGCTTTCACCCACATCTGCAATTGCAGGTATGGGACTTGACAAGGATGTTGCACTTATTACCGACGGACGCTTCTCCGGAGCAACAAGAGGTGCGGCAATCGGCCATGTTTCTCCCGAAGCTGTCAGAGGCGGACTTATCGCATATGTAAAAACAGGGGATATCATTTCAATCAATATTCCCGAATATAAAATTGAGCTCAAGGTTTCACAGGAAGAAATCGAAAAGCGTAAAAAGGATACAACAATCAAGGTCAAAACTGACATCAAAGGTTATCTTAAGAGATACTCAAAGATTGTATCCTCAGCGGACAAGGGCGCAATTATCAATGAATTCTGATTTTTTCAGGCAATTCAGGAGGTGCGATAATGACAAATAAAGAACTTGCCTGCCGACTTTCTGCCTTAACGGTTTTCAGAAACACACTCAAAAAAGATGTGCTTTCAGCTTTTCTTGAGTTTCTGAAGTGTGAGGGGGACATGGCGGAAAAGCTTAGTGCTTATGGTGAATTTGTGAGCCTTCTTTCGGCTCAGGGAGGAAGCTTTTCCGAATTCTTAAGGAAAAGCGTCAGCGAGGACGAAAACGCCTATATCAAGCTTAAAGCGGCAAAAAAGGATGTACCCGAATCCGTGAGAAAAAATGCGGCAGCAGAGCTGTCATTGTTCACCGAGCTTTCCTTAATAACTGCCGATTCACTCTGGCAAAGCAGCGGATATGAGGGATATATTCCGACTTTTGAAAACAGCTATGTGGATTTCGGAAGACTTTATAACGAAAGACTCGAAAATGTGGATACTCTCGGCTACGGCATATTTGCTTCCAACGGAATGTTCCGTGTGGAGGATAATAAAATCATACCTGTTGAGGTTGCAGACAGAATTTCTGTTGATAATTTCATCGGCTATGAAAAAGAGCGTCAGGCAGTTTTGGAAAACACCCGTGCTCTCACAGAGGGGAGACCGGCTCAGAATGTGCTTTTATGCGGTGATGCAGGCACAGGTAAATCCTCAACAGTAAAGGCAAGTGCGAACTACTTTTTCAATAAGGGAGTCCGTCTTATTGAGCTCAGAAAGGACCAGCTTTTTTCCCTTTCTTATGTTATGGGTGCAATTGCTGAAAATCCGCTGAAGTTTATCATTTTTATTGATGACCTTTCCTTCAACAAAAACGATGATTGCTTCAGTATGCTCAAGGCGGTGCTTGAAGGCTCAGCGGAGTCAAGAAGCAGCAATGCAGTTATCTATGCCACAAGTAATCGCAGACATATTGTGAAGGAAAGCTTTGCAGACAGAACAGGTACGGATGATGTTCACCGCAATGACACAATGCAGGAGCTGCTTTCACTTTCCGACCGTTTTGGTCTTACTGTTTATTTCCAGAAGCCGAACAAGCTGCTTTATCTCGATATTGTCCACGAGCTTGCTCAGAGAAACGGCATCACAATGGAAAAAGCACAGCTTGATGTTAAAGCGGAAGCCTTTGCCCTTTCCCGTGGCAGCCGTTCACCAAGGGCGGCAGAGCAGTTTATCAAAAGCTTGTTATAATGAATGAAAGAAGGTAATTATATGATTAAAAAAATTTCAACTCCTGATGCACCTGCTGCTATCGGCCCTTATTCACAGGCTATGGCAGTGAACGGTATGCTTTACACATCAGGTCAGCTCGGACTTGACCCGACAACAGGGGACTTTGCAGGAGCAACTATCACACAGCAGGCTGAACAGTCACTCAAAAATCTTGGTGCAATTCTTGCTCAAGCAGGTACAAGCTATGACAAGATTGTCAAAACAACCTGTTTTCTTGCTGATATGGGTGATTTTGCCGCTTTCAATGAGGTTTATGCAAAGTATATCACAACAGCACCGGCAAGGTCTTGTGTTGCAGTGAAAACCCTTCCCAAGAATGCACTTGTTGAAATTGAAGCAATAGCCGTTATTGAATAATAAAAAGGGATGTAAAAAAGAGAAATTTCCCGGGAAAGTCCGGAAAATAAAACAGTTTAATATGTAAAAAGCCATTGTAAAAGCTGATTTGAAATGCACCCCAAATGTTAGACATTGTGATATAATGTTTAACATAAGGGGTGATTTTTTATGCCTAAAGGAATACCAAACAAAAGATATACCGGAGAATTCAAGCAACAAGTGGTAGAAACAATGCAAAAAGAAAA
>JAFUQS010000001.1 GCA_017472225.1 Clostridia bacterium
CCTCATCACTCTCATAGGTTTCAAAAATCATCATCTGCTCTTCGGGAGTAAGATATGAAATTTCAACCGCAGGTCGCATTGCGATTCTGCCTTCATCAACAAGATTAAGAATTGGCTTTTCAAGGTTAGTCAAACGGATATACCTTTTAATTTGGGTTGCACTGTCTTCGCTGTCCTGTGAGATTTTTTCCGCAGAACTCAACTTTGGACCCATTGGGTCCGAAGTTAAATCGGTTCGTTTGCCCTGCTTTTTAATTGCATCCATTTTCATCTTGTATGCGAAGGCTTTTTCAGAGGGAAGAATATGCTCTCGGTGCAGATTACTGTCAACGAGGATGATGTCTGCTTCCTCTTTGCTTATGTCTAAAACCACCACGGGCACCTCCGTCATTTCAAGCCTTGATGCAGCAAGGTATCGCCTGTGTCCCGATATGATTTCATATACATCAGCCTTGTCATCTTTTCGCACCATAAGAGGCTGAATAATACCGTTTTCACGGATACTATCTTTCAACGGCTTCATATCTTCCTCACGGCACTTGTATGGGTTCTTGAAATTCGGAACAATACTTCCTACAGACATATTTACTATTTCAGTTGTCAGATGCTTTACCCCCTCTGTTTCGTCTGTTTTTCCAAACAGTTCTTCGATAAATTTTTCGTCTTTATTCATTTAATTACCTCTCTTTTCTGATGTCAATATTTTTGTTGGTTTTCTCTTTTCGGACAGTTTTCAACACATCCGAGATAAATGCTTTTACTTTTTCAGGCATCAGCCTTAACGCCTCAAGATACGGTGCACAGACTTGTTCAAGCTCATAAAGTCTTTTACTCAGTCTGTTTATACTGCTTTGCAACTCCCAATTCCTTTTTCGAAGTCTTTCATTTTCACCCTCAAGGTAAAAAATCTTGCTTCTTGCAGCAATAGATTGCTTTGCCATAGAACTCAGGTCATTGAAATCTTCACTTGAAATTGTGACTTTGCCTGTAAGTGTTTTCTTGCCCATACCGTCAATCTCATTAAAAGTTTTATGAACAGTCTGGATTTCATCATATCTGATTTCTTGCGTCTGCAATCGTTCCTTAATTTCTTCAAGACGTTTCTTATCCTGCTGAATTTCATATTGTAAACAAGACAGATGTTCAGCCGTACTGCCTTTTTCACCACGAATAAAATCGTTGAAACCGGCTCTTTGCATATGATTGAAGAAATCATCTTGCAAGATGCTGTAAGACGGAATCAGTACAGGCTTACCTTTTTCATTGAATACAACATTACCATTTTCATCCACAGCCTGAGGTGATTTCCACTTCTTTGAGTGGCTTATCTGATTGACGGTTTCTTTCACAGTACCTACAAGTGATTTGTCCTTGCACCTCTTTGTCCACAGTATTTGTTTCTCAACAACAGGCAGAGCTACAAGGTGCATATGATAGTGATATACAGGTTTCCCGTACTGTTCTGTGAGAGCCACATTCAGTTCATCGGCATGCATAACAGCAGAGATGATATTCTGTTCACCGTACAAGGCTACTGCAAATCTGTAGGCTTCTGCATAAAACTCTTTCGCATATTCATAACCGCCATGTGTTTCAAAGTAGTCTGTGTTAACATCGAATATCATTTCATCAAATACTTTCGCATCAGCTTTCAGACCACGCATACATACTCTCTTTTCGGCTATGAGCTTATTCAGTTGTTCGTTGTAGGTCAGTTCACCGCAACCTTTGAAATGCACATTCATATCACACCGAGCCGTATCAACATTCATATTGGCATAGCTTTCATTCTTTCTCTCG
>JAFUQS010000016.1 GCA_017472225.1 Clostridia bacterium
AGAGTTGTTCGGCAACCGAGCCGTGGTATGGCACAACGGAGCAATCTGAAAATACCGATAAGAAAATTTCTTTTTTCTTTATCCACGGTGAGCAGAAAAGAATACCGAGTAAAGGGTAGCATAAACCTGACTCGGTATTTTTAGTTTTTGCGGAAGCTAATCCGCCAGCGTGCTTTTGCTTACTTTTGTCACGCTTGACAAAAGTAAGAGCCCAAGCGGCTTGAGCGAGCGGAGTCAGAGGAATAGATAAAGCCTTCCCATTTTGCACCACGGCATATAAAAGCGAAGGTAAATACACCTTAAGCAGATAGCAGGCAGTAAAAGATAAAACAAAAAACCATTGTATCAGCGTTTCAGCTTTTACAATGGTTTAACTATTTGCTTTTTCGGGTGTTCACGGGGAATTTCTCTTTTTTTGCATCCCGTTTTTAATTGAAGCTGTGTTTGGCAAATTACGATTTTTCCGATTATTGCCTGATTTCAGCACATCAGGAGTTTCTTATTCTCTCAAGCTCCTTTTTGATGGCATCAATGCTTTCCTGAGAAAGAATGTGCTCAATTCTGCAAGCATCCTCTGCAGCAATCTGAGAGGGAACACCGAGAACCGTGAGAAATTCTGTGAGCATGGTATGTCTTTTATAAAGCTTTTCGGCAATAGCCTTGCCCGGGTCAAGAAGAACAATGTTTCCGTCGCCCATAACATCAATGTATCCGTTTTCTCTCAGATTTTTCATGGCAATGCTTACGCTCGGCTTGGAATATCCCAGTTCATTTGCAATGTCAATTGAACGGCATGAGCCGTTTCGGTTGGTTATAATAAGTATAGTTTCAAGATAATTTTCAGCAGATTCCTGAATTTTCATGTTTTTCTACCTCTGTAAGTTTTCTTCTTTAATATGATACCACAAAATTTCTTTTCTTGCAAGGCTTTTATTTATAAGTTGGCGGGAGCCGAATCCGATATGGTTTAATGAGGTCTATTTTCCCAGTAACTGCGTTAAAATTCTCGAAAGACGCAAGTCTTCCATCGAATTTATGCCTTGTTACTGAAAAAATATCCTCTCATTAAACTTTGAAAAATCTCAAATGCGTGTGAAATCGGACATTTGAGACATATCGTGTTCGACTCCCGCCAACTTAAGGCGACTGTCAAACATACTTTGACCTTTTTCGCATAACAGTCAATATATAATCAATGTACATTATATGCAAAAAGGACTGATTTTATGCCTAAAACCGCCTATGACACAGAAGAAATCATGGAAGAATATTATGCCGAGGATGTTTCAAGGGAAAGAAACCCCGCACGGTATCTCAGAATGATTGGAATCGCCTTTGCGGGGCTCTGCTTTTCTCAGCTCAATGCTCTGGGTAATTTGTCACCCTTTGCAGTGAGCTTTCTTTCGGTTCTTCCTTTTGAATTCTGTTTTCCGTGCTTTGTGGGCAGTGCCGTGGGATATTTTCTTGCTCTGCCGTGGCAAGCCGCCCTGAAATATACTCTCGCACTTTCCGTAACTGCACTTTTCCGCCTTTTTATTCACAAAAAATTCCCGTCAATTGACGGCTCAGCCGCAAATTATGTTGCAGCCTTCTGCTCGCTTCTTTCTGCCGGACTTACCGTTATGCTTTTCACGGGCTTCAGCTTTCAGAATGTGGTTATGCTTATTCTCGAATCGGCTCTGGGATTTTGCAGCAGCATATTTTTTCTCAGGGCATTCAACACACCTGTTATGAGCGTAGGAATAGGAAGCCTTCATGCAAAGGACAGTGTGAGCCTTGTTCTGAGCCTTTGTATTTTTCTTTTGTGTATGTCAGGCTTTACGATTGAAGGTATTTCCCCGGCAAGGATTTTTTCATGTCTTGCCGTGATGTTTGCTTCCCTTTATAAAGGCTCTGCCGCCGGCTCGGTTACGGGTGTATGTGTCGGCGCTGCACTTTGCATAAATCCTGAATTCCGTCATCTTTTTCCCGCCTATGCCATCGGCGGACTTGCGGCAGGGGTATTTTCACCCTTCGGTCAGGTTGGTGTTGCGGCAGCATTTGGTGTGTGCTATGGCGCAGTGTGTATTATCAGTGGGGTTGACGAGGGATTTATCGTAAGTCTTATTGAGGTTGGTATAGCCTTTGCTGCCTTTCTCATAATTCCGGTGAAATATATTTCTTCCTTACAGGATTTTCTTCAGAAAAGCGGTATGATAAGCGACAATCCCGTTAACAGGCAGGTCGCTGCCCACCTCAGAAAAGCGGCGAACAATATATATGAGGTTTCAAAAATAGTTTCAACGGTCAGTGATAAGCTTGATAATGTCATAAATCCGGAGCTTAACCGACTTTTTGCCAATGTTCAGCAAAGGGTATGCGACGGCTGTGAAAACAAAGGACTTTGCTGGAACAAGGGCTTTGACTCAACGGCAACGGATATTCTTCGCCTGACGGGTATTGAAAAACGCTCCAAGGGCAGAAGCCCTCTGGAAAAGCGTTGCATGAGATCTCAGCAGCTAATAGCCTTTACGGGAATGAGCAAAAAGGAATATGTTGACTCCATGGCAACCAAAATGAAAATCCGTGAGATGCGACGGGTCCTCACAGACCAATTCTGCGGAATAGGGGACTTTCTTTGTGAGGTTTCGGATCAGGTAAGTGAAAGCAGAATTATTGACACCGCAAGGTCAACGGCAATAAGAACTGCACTTCAGGATTCGGGTGTTGACATTGATGCGCTGAGCTATTTCACAAGTGGCGTGGGAGCTGTATCTGTTGAAATTACCATTCTTGATAAAATCTATGAATTTGACCGGAAGAAGGTTAAAACCATTCTTGAGCTTATGACGAAGCGTTTCTTTGATTCTCCGGATATTACGGTGACAAGTGCCGGAACTACCGTAACCTATATTGAAAGGCTTCCTTTTTCTGTGCAGACGGGATTTTTCCAAAAGCCGCTGAAGGAAAATTCTGTCTGCGGCGACACTGTTGCGATGACAGAAAGCGAAAAATATACCTTCTGCGCCCTTTTGAGTGACGGTATGGGAACGGGAAAAAGAGCCGCCGTGGACAGCGTGATGACAGCCGCTTTGATGGAAAAGCTTCTTTCGGCAGGCTTTTCCTTTGACAGTGCTCTGAAAATAGTCAATTCGGCTCTGATTGCCAAATCCACCGATGAATCAATTGCAACAATTGACGGAGTTGAAATAAATATGTTCACGGGCAAGGCTGATTTTTACAAGGCGGGTGCCACAATAAGTCTTGTGCGGAAGGGGAGTCAGGTTATAACTGTTGAAAAAAGCTCTCTGCCGTTGGGAATTCTCAGAAATGTCGGCTTTGCAAAGGAGTCTGTCACGATGGAGGTTGGTGACATCATCCTTGTGGTTTCCGACGGTGTTACGGCAAACGATTGCGGCTGGATAAGTGATGAGCTGCTTTCATGGAGCACTAACAGCATGGGGGACCTTGCACGGCACATAGTCAGCCTTGCTGACCTGAGAAACGAAAAAAGAACAGCCGATGACCTGACTGTTCTTGCCGTTAAGCTGATGAATAACAAAAAATAAAAGAGGGCTGTATGCCGAGTGTTCGTAAGGACACTCGGCAGTTTTATTCGCCTTATGGCGAGTGGTATTGCTTCGCAGTGGTATTTGTCTTCGACAAGTGGTATTTGCTTCGCAAGTTTTTGGCGAATAAAATATCACTGAAGCCACAGGCTTCAATATCACTATGCCGAAGGCATAATATCACTCTTTCCACAGGAAAGAATATCACTGAAAAGAGCGCACTTACTCATCACTTGTGGTGGTAGTGCAACAAAAAAACAACTATGGCACTTGAAAAATGTCATAGTTGTTTTTACAGTTTGGTAAATAAGAATTTATGTAATCACTCATTAAAACCAAAACTTATTCATTTTTTCTAAAAATTCTTTTGTTATAGGATAACCAGAAGATTCTCCAATAACAGAGTCTATTAAACAATAAGGGCAAAGAGCCGTATTTTCAATTGAAAGCCATTGTGTTATTTCTTCCGGAGAGAATATTTCTAAGCAGTAAAAACATCCACATTTTCTATCCTTTTGTAGTTGCTCTTTATTATTAGTACAAAATTTATGAGCAGCAATATAATCTTCCACAATGAAAGCTCCTCCGTAACTTCTGATTTGATTTTCTGCTGTCCTTAAGAACCCGTCACATGAAAATACAGCCCTTGTGTGTTTTTAAGCTTCTGCTGTTGTTTCGTCGCCTTCTTCATCCTTCTGGAAAAGGGGTCCGAGGTACTCAACAAGCATTTCAAAAATACCTTTGAGAAGTTCAATTACCTGGCCAAGTGTCATCATAATGTTTTTCTCCTTTCATGGTAAAATATGGTTTTCACATTTTTATAATAACATTGCTTCAGAAAAATGTCAATCTGCTGATTTAAAAATGCCCGAATCAGGCAGCAGCCTTCTCTTTTTCTGCAAGAGCTCTTTTTTCTTTAAGCTGTCTTTCAATTTCAGCAGTGCGTTCCTTATCATCCTTGAGGAAAAGGATAACAATAAGATAAAGTGCAGCACCGATGGCGGGGCCTAAAATAAACTGATGCCAACGATATTTAAGAAAACGGGGAGCTGTCTGTGCACGGACAAGTGCAGAGCCTTCAAGAGCCTTGCCCGATGAATCGGTAAGCTTTTCGTTGAAGCCGAACCATTTGAGCATATAACCCTGAATGAACTTGGGAATGGCGGCTGTAAGCTTTGAAACAAAATTCTGCATTGAGAAGGTGATACCTTCTGTTCTTTCACCTGTGATAAGCTCCATTTCATCAACAGAGTCGGTGAGAAGTGAACGTTCGGCAATGCCCTTCATGTTGGTGAGAATCTGGGCTGAACCGAGAAGTGCCATAACAATAAGAAGTGAGCTGAAGTTTTTATATCTGTCATTTGCACCAACCACAAAGGCGAGAAGTCTTGTGACGATGTTTATAATTTCAGCATAAACAAGGAGCTTTTTGTTGCTGCCCATCTTTTTGATTACGGGAACGGTGAAGAAGTTGAGCAGGGCACCGGGGATACCCATAACATAGCCATAGAAAATCTGAGCCGTACCACCTGTGATTTCAGTGCCGAAAATGTTATAGGCAACACCTTCGCTTTCAAAGAAATATTCCCATGCGAGGGTGAGTGAAAGGCTTTGCACAATTCTGGCAAGGCAGATTATGATAAGTGTCTTGTTGTGCCTGAGATTAAGCAGAGATTTGAAAATATCCTTCTTGCTTTCACTTTCGTTGGGAGGAGCTGCAATTTTTTCCTTCTGAAGATAAGCGAGCATGGCAAGTGCCATACCACCCACACCGAAAATGCAGGCGAAAAGCAGATATGTATGCTTTTCGGACATTACATTGCTGTCAACCATAATTTGCTTGAGCATGGGGAAAAGACCTGCAATTGTGCCACCGGCACCTGCGCCGATGCTTATCCACTGTGCAACTCTTCGTCTTTCCTCGGAGCTCGGGCTTGTGAGAGCCGAGATACCCCAGATTGCAGTGTCGTGGAAGGAATAGAAGGTGTCAAAAAGCACATAAAGCACCATTACCATGAGAATTGTCTGTGTTTCACCAAGACCGAAATCAACAAACATAAGGGCGATGAGTACACCGATGATAAGAGGTGTGTAAAGAAGGAAAGGACGCATCTTATAGCCGGGCTTATGCTTTCTGTGGTCCATAAGTGAGCCGATGAAGGGGTCGTTGATTGCATCCCACATTGTACTCACACCGGTGATGATACCTGTTTTTTCAGCGGGTATACCGAGAATCGTGTTCAGGAAAACGAATAATCTGCTTGATAAAAAATTATATGCCATGTTCTGACCGCTGAGACCGGCGGCATGGGCAAGCAGACGGTTATTGGCAACCTTGGTTTCGCTTTCCTCTTTGGAAAAGAGGAAAAATGTTTTCATGTCTCTCATCCTTTCAATGTGTAAAATATGACAGTAATGATTATACATCATAAAAGAAGAAATTGCAACAAAATATTTCTGTTTTATTATAATCTTTTGTTAAAGCTGTACAATTACAGAGACGAAATATCAAAAAATTAAAATGTTCCTCTTTGTGCATCAGAATCAGCCGGGTACGGATTAAACTTGCCGGCTTATAAAAAAGTGCTTTCGGGTCATGTGAATAACCTGAAAGCACCTGTGTATCTTTATCTGAGGGGATACCCCTGCTGAATTTTATTCTGCAAAATTCGGGTCGGGATTATAGGGAGCCGAAGTGAAAAAATCATCCTGAATTTCTCTTTCAAAGGTTCCCATTTCGTTGTAATTCTGGGGCGCACCGTAGGTGGGAGCTTCATGCTGAGGCTGCTGAGGTGCAGCGGGCTGAACGGGGGCTGCAGGCTGAACATGAGCTGCGGGTGAACCGTAGTAGGGCTGAGCCACGGGCTGACGGTAAGCCGATGCCTGATAAATGGGCGGCTGAGCTGTCATATACTGAGGGGGAACGGGAGGCTGACCCATGGGAGCCATAGGCTGTTGCATGGGAGCGTTCACCGGCTGAACTTTTGCATGAACCGGGTCGGGCTTCTGAAGGGGCTTCATGTCAAGAAGCTGCTGAAGAAGACGGATAGCTTCACTGAGTCCGTGGAAAATGAGGGCAAGCACAACACCTGTAAGCACTGCAACGCTGAACCAGATGAAGCCCATTTCTTTGTTCATGTACCAGAGGGTCACACCTGCAACTGCCCCCACAAGAACACTTGCAACGGAACAAGCCTTAAGGGTGTTTGCAACAGGGTTTCTGCCTGTTTTGCCCACACCGTTTGAAGCCTTGATGAGTGCTTCATATTCTTCATCGGTTACAATGATGGGTGTAGTTTTTTTGCCGTTACGCTTTGTTGTAAGGCCCCACACACTGAGATCGGAATCTTTTTTCTTATAATATTCTTCTGCCTGAAGCTTTTTCAGCTCCTGAATTTTTTGTTCAACTTGTTCCAACATATGATTTCTTCCTTTCGGTGAGAAGTTTTAAAAATAATTGTACTAAATAAGATTACCACAAAAAAACAAAATGTTCAATAGCTAAAAAGAAAAAAGTATCCTCTGTTTCCTCTGCGGAAACATTTACCTGTAAAAAAACAGATTTTTTATGTTAAAATAGGTCGAGCGCTCAAATCCGAATCACGGAGGAATGTAATGAAAAAAATAATAAGTTTTATGTTATCGGCGGTTGTTGTTCTGACAATCGTATTCACCTTCGGAGTGAATTCTTCGGCGGCAGATGAAGCCTACGCAGGAAGGGTTGCTACATCATCAGGAAATCTGAATGTCCGTTCTGCGCCTTCGTCCTCTTCGTCGGTAATCACCTCGATTAAAAAATCAAGCTGGGTAACGCTTACAGGGAAAAGCGGAAGCTGGTGGCGTGTTGAATATGCAAACGGAAAATACGGCTGGTGCCACAGCGATTATATCAAAAAGCAGGAAAATTCTTACGGTGTTACCGTAAACATCACTTCAGGTAAGCTGAATGTGAGAAAGGGTGCCGGCATGAGCTATGATGTCAAAGCAAAGCTCAATAAGGGTGAGGATGCCGTTGTGATTAAATACGGCGCTTCATGGAGCCGTATCCTTTACCGTGGCAACAAGACAGGTTATGTTTCCACTTCTTATATCAGAAAAGTCACAAGCCAGGGAGCATATTCCGCAATTTCACTTTCCGTACCCTCCTTCAAGCAGACCGATTCACGGTGGTCATCATATCCCCTCGGTACAACGGGTGGCACAATCGGTACAATCGGCTGCACAACAACTGCCCTTGCCATGACGGAATCGTTCCACACGGGCAAAACAGTGACACCGAAGGCTATGGCTCAGAAGCTTTCCTATTCTGCCTCAGGCTCACTTTATTGGCCTTCAACCTATTCAACTGAAATGGCAGGTTCTGACTATCTTTCAAGAATATATAAGCTTCTGAGTGAGGGAAAGCCTGTTGTTTTCGGCGCAAAAAAGAGCAACGGCACCCAGCATTGGGTAACGGTAACGGGCTATAACGGCAGTACACAGACTCTTGCCGGTAAGGGCTTCACCGTAAATGACCCGGGCTCAAACACAAGAACAACACTCAGCGACTTTCTGAGTGCTTATCCGAACGTATACAAAATCGTATACCGCAAATAGCTTGATTATATTTTCTTCAGGGTGTATACTTTAGGAAAAAAGAAATGCATCGGAGGAAACACCAATGTTAAAAAAGCACAAGAAGCTGTTTATTGCACTCACGGTTATTGCTCTGCTTATCGCTTCAGCACTTGCAGTTGCTTTTTCGCATGAGCTTTTCACAACTCTGCCTCAGGACCTTTCCCTGTTCTCACACATGGAAAATGCACCCATGCTGGTGGCTCACAGAGGTCTTTCCTCTCTTTACCCTGAAAACTCAATTCCTGCCTTTGAAGGTGCAGATGAATACGGCTTTGACGGATATGAGCTTGATATTCACACAACAAAGGATGGCGAATGGGTGGTAATTCATGATGACACCGTGGATAAAATGACAGACGGCACAGGCGATGTTGAGTCCTTTACTCTTGAGGAAATAAATAAGCTTGTTATTGACAGCGGAAACGGGATTGAAAAATATGAAAATCTGAAGGTTCCTGTGTTCACTCAGGCACTTGATACCTGTGCGGACTCCGATATTATTCCCTTCATTGAAATTAAAAAGTGCGATGTAAGGTATCTTCCGGAGCTGAAGAATATTCTTGATGAATACGGACTTTCGGAAAAGGCAGTTCTCATTTCCTTTGAAAAGGAATATCTTGAAAAATACAGAGAGCTTGACAAAAACATTGAGATTATGCTTCTCAAGGGTACACCCGATGAGGCTGATGTTGATTGGTGCATAAAATATAATGCAGGGCTCGACTTTGGTTATTACAGCCTTCACAAGGTTACGGATGTTCTGAAAAAAGCAAGGGAAAACGGTGTCAGACTCGGAGCATGGACTGTTGACAACACTGCATATATGGATGTTATGGTGCTTTTCGGGGTTGAGGTTATAACAACCAACAAAATTTTACCTTGAAAGTGAATGTAAAAAAAGGAGCTGTAAAAAACGCAGGTTTTCTACAGCTCCTTTTTGTGTGATGAAACAGTGATACATATAATAAAGTGAATTTATTATTCCTTAACTACAGCTTTTCTTTTGCTGAGCTCATAAATTGAAAGGTAAACCGTTTCTGTTTTCTGAAATTCATCTCTTAACAAGTAAAGCACCTTGTCAGACAAGGATAGCAGACGGTAATCCTTTCTTCCCGGTTTTACGGCAGATTTCCACATGAACAAATTTATCCCGTCTGTTAAATAGCCGAGAAGCACCATTTTGAGAGATAATAAAACAAGGTTTAACTTTTTTTGCATCGTAAATGCTCCTTTCTTTTTGTTTGTTCTACAAAAAACAACTATTTGTTGTGGCTGATGTGATTGTATAATACAACATTTAGTCGAGAAAAACTGTAACAATTTGTCGAAGCACAATAATTTTTTCTGAATGTGGATATTTATGTATTTTAAAGTCGATTTTGCGCCGGAAAAAGCTGAAACAAAAAGCTGCCACAAGGTGACAGCCATTATGATTCCGATTTAATTATTCAGCCTCTGCAGGTGCTGTTGTTTCTTCAAGCTCGTCAGCTCTGCCGAGAATGAGGAAAACATACTTTTTGATTGTGTCGAAGATCATCTGGATAAGATTGAGTATATCTTGCATTACATTCACTCCCTTGTTAAATATATATTTACATTGTTATCATACCATTTATTCCTTAAAGTGTCAAGTCGTTTTTTTATCGTACTTTGTGTAATAAATTGAAAAATAATATTAAATTTTTTCCACCTTGCTATTTCTGTCCGTTAGTGTTAAAATAGAGTGGAACTGACCCCTTATTAAAATAAAAAAGGAGAATATATTTATGAATAAGGCGACATTGGTTGTTATGGCAGCCGGTATGGGCAGCAGATACGGAGGACTTAAGCAGATTGACCCTGTCGGTCCCAACGGAGAGGTTATTCTTGATTATTCTGTTTACGATGCGGCAAAAGCAGGCTTTGATAAGGTTGTTTTTGTAATCAAGCATGAAATCGAAGAGGATTTCAAGAGAATTATGGAAGGAAAATTCGACGGAATAATAGATGTTGAATATGCTTATCAGGATATCAACAATCTGCCTGAGGGCTTCACTGTTCCGGAAGGCAGAGTAAAGCCATGGGGAACAGGTCATGCAGTGCTGTCCTGTAAGGGTATGATTGACGGTCCCTTTGCCGTTATCAATTCCGATGACTATTACGGCAGGGAAACCTTCAGACTTATCTATGACGAGCTTACAAAAGAAAAAGCAGAAAATGACAAGTATCATTTTTGTATGGTCGGATTCAAAATTGAAAACACCCTTACCGAAAACGGTACGGTTGCAAGAGGTGTCTGCCGCACCGATGAAAACGGTTTTCTTACCGATATTGTTGAAAGAACAAAAATTGCAAGGCATGACGGAAAAATTATGTTCACGGAGGATGAAGAAACCTGGACTGAAATTCCTGAAGGTACCACCGTGTCAATGAATTGCTGGGGCTTTTCGCCTGACATGATGACAGAGCTTGAAAACCGTTTTGCCGATTGCCTGAGAAATAATTCAGACAATATGCTTAAGTGTGAATACTTCCTTCCTTTTGTTGTGGATGACCTTCTTAAAGAGGGTAAGGCAGAGGTTAAGGTGCTTTCAACGGCTGAAAAATGGTACGGTGTTACTTACAAGCAGGACAGAGCAGTTGTTGTTTCTGCCCTGAAGGAAAAAACGGAAAACGGTATTTATCCCGAAAAGCTCTGGAGTGAATGATTATGTTTATGACAACGGAAGAATCTAAAAAAAGAATGGCTGAGGGCAGACTGTATCTGCCCGAGGATGAAAACATCATGGCTGAGCAGCTTCTTTGCCTTGAAAAGCTTTATGATTTCAATCAGACCCGTCCGTCGGAATTTGAAAAAAGAACGGCAATGCTTAAGGATATGTTTGCTGAAATCGGTGAGGATTGCTATATTGAGCCTCCCTTGCACTCAAATTGGGCGGGTAAGCATGTTCATTTCGGTTCTTGCGTTTATGCCAATTTCAATCTCACACTTGTTGATGATACAGATATTTATGTAGGTGACAAGGTTATGTTCGGACCCAATGTGACGGTTGCAACTGCCGGCCATCCCATTGAGCCTCATCTCCGTAATCTGCAAATGCAATATAATGTACCTGTTCACATCGGAAACAATGTGTGGATAGGTGCAAACAGTGTGATTCTTCCCGGCGTTACTATCGGTGACAATACGGTAATCGGTGCCGGAAGTGTTGTGACAAAGGATATTCCGGCAAATGTTGTTGCAGTGGGAAATCCCTGCCGTGTTCTCAGACCCATCGGTGAAAGGGACAGAGAATTCTATTTCAGGGACAGACGGATTGATGTGGAAATTCCTTGTGATTGAGGCAGAAAGGACGCCCGATATGGGCGTCCTTTTTTAGTAGTCAGTAGTCAGTAGTCAGTAGGCAGTAGGCAGTAGTCAGGACCAATTAAAGTGTATTTACCTTCGCTTTTATGTGCCGTGGTGTTAAACGGCAAGGTTTTATCTGTTCCTTTAACTCCGTACGCTCGAGCCGCTTGGGCTCTTACTTTTGTCGGTTGTGACAAAAGTAAGCAAAAGCACGCTTTTTTTGTGGATTAACCTCCGCAAGGACTAAAAATACCGAGTAAAGCTTATTCTACCCTTTACTCGGTATTCTTTTCTGCTCACCGTGGATAAAGAAAAAAAGAAATTTTCTTATCGGTATTTTCAGATTGCTCCGTTGTGCCATACCACGGCTCGGTTGCCGAACAGCTCTAATTAAAACAACGCCCAATAAAATGAGCCGCTTGGTTTAATTTGTTCCGTAAGGTTTACTATTGTCTAATTTATTTGTGTGCCTTTCCACTGCCGGTAGTCCGACAGTCGCCGCCGCTACGGGCTGCTTTCAGAAAGAGAATTCCTTTTTACCTTGCTTTTATGATTTTTTATGATTGTTTATTTTTTATAGACTCCTTATTGTTTTATCTTTTTCCTGACTACTGTCTACTGACTACTGACCCCTGACCCCCGACTACTGACTACTAAAAAAACAGAAGCCGCAATCTGCGGCTTCTGTTTTTTTATAATCACTGTTTTGCTCCGTTGTCAAACATTTCAAGAACCTTGACACTTGCTGCAAAGCAATCTGCAAGGCAGGATTTGTTAAGAGCCTCGGGAGTGTCGAGTCTTGTGTGATAGAAATCGGGGAGTGCATGGTTAAGGGCTGTGATGCCTGTTGCACGCATACCTGCCTGAGCAAAGGCTGCTGAGTCGGTTGCACCGCCAAGGGGAGGAACCATACCCTTACCGCAGGGAATATCAAGCTCCTGACAAGCCTCATAGAAAAGATCGGATACATCCTTGTCAACCTTAACCGTTCCGTTGAGGTCACGGTAGTTTATGCTGAGATGCTCGGACTGAGCGATTGTGTCATATGAATAAATGAATGTGGGAACATCGTTGAATTCATCCTTATGAGCTTCACACCATGCCTTTGCACCACGAAGACCTGCTTCTTCAGAGCCGGAAAGAATAACACCAACCTCTGTGTTTTCAAATTCAATGCCTTCATCCTTAAGCATTTTAAGAATTGCCATGCCGATGTAGCAGCCTGTAAGATTATCGTTAGCACCGTCAACAACTCTTTTGCTGTTCCACATGAAGTAAAGACCAAACCAGAACGGTACGAAAACAAGGGCAATAAGACCGAGTGTTCTTGCAAGGTCGTCACTGATTGCACCTGTAAGGCGCACAATTGAAATTGCAAGCAGATAGAATGCACCGATAAAGCAGGTAAGCATATGAATGTCAAAGCCGAGATATGTAAATTTATACTTGAAGGGCCATTCCCATGCAGCATCAGGGTGACCGTTGAAGATAATTCTGCGCTTTACTTCACCTGTGGGCTTTTTGAAGCCTGCCGCATTGTGTCCTGTTTTTTCCTTGAAAAATTTATCAACGATCTTTTTGTAAAGACCGAACTGCAGAACACAGAGAAGAAGACCGAGTGCGATGAATACAATTGAAAGTGCAGGAATGAAGAAGTATGACACAAAAGCCATGAAGCAAAGGGTGATTGTGAAATAAATCCAGCCGAAGAATGAGCCGGGATTTTCCTTGAAGCCCTCCACATAAACACGGTCACAGCCGTAATCCTTCATTTGTTCTGCTGCATAATCACAGGCTTGTTTTTCACCCACTGAGCCGGGGTCACGCTTTTCAAATTTAGTGCAGATGTGAGTGATTTCATCAATCATATACTGCGCTGCCAAATCTTTTTTGTCGATAATTTTTTGCAGATTCATTTTTATCTCTCTCCTGTTTAACATATTAAACTGTAGAAATAATGTAACATATACGGAAAAAGAATGTTTTAATAAAATATTAACAAAACATATAAATTTATCTTATCCTCTTATAAATAGGATTAACTTCAGGCCGATAAACACATTATAGAATTAAATTTTACCTTATAAGGCAAAAATTTTTAGCTGAATTCTATTTACAACTTGACAAATAAGTGTTAGAATATCAGGTGGTAATTTCTTTAGCAAATTATTATTTGAAAAAAATATAAAATTCAGGAGGAAAAAATCCAATGGCTAGAAAAATGAAAACCATGGACGGTAACAATGCCGCTGCTCACGTTTCCTATGCGTTCACAGAAGTAGCAGGTATTTATCCCATCACCCCGTCAAGCCCCATGGCTGACTATGTTGATCAGTGGTCTGCTCAGGGTCTCAAAAACATTTTCGGCACAAAGGTAAATGTTGTTGAAATGCAGTCAGAAGCAGGTGCCGCAGGTACAGTTCACGGCTCACTTGCAGCAGGTGCTCTCACAACAACCTACACAGCTTCACAGGGTCTTCTTCTTATGATCCCCAACATGTACAAAATCGCCGGTGAGCTTCTTCCCTGCGTTTTCCATGTTTCCGCACGTTGTGTAGCATCACACGCTCTTAACATCTTCGGCGATCATTCAGACGTTTACGCTTGCCGTCAGACAGGCTTCGCAATGCTCGCTGAAACAAATACTCAGGAAGTTATGGACCTTGGTGCTGTTGCTCACCTTGCATCAATCAAGAGCCGTGTTCCCTTCCTTAACTTCTTTGACGGCTTCCGTACATCTCATGAGCTTCAGAAGATTGAAGTATGGGATTTTGAAGACCTCAAGGAAATGTGCGATATGGACGCTGTTGAAGCTTTCCGTAAGAGAGCTCTCAACCCCGAGCGCCCCGTAATGCGTGGTTCACACGAAAACGATGACATCTTCTTCCAGAACAGAGAAGCTTGCAACAAGTACTATGATGCAGTTCCCGAAATCGTTGAAGAATACATGGGCAAGGTTAACGCTAAGCTCGGTACAGATTATCAGCTCTTCAACTATTACGGTGCTCCCGATGCTGAAAGAGTTATCGTAGCTATGGGTTCATTCAACGACGTTGCAGAAGAAGTTGTTGATTATCTCACAGCTATGGGTGAAAAGGTTGGTCTTATCAAGGTTCGTCTTTACAGACCCTTCTCAGCTAAGCACCTTCTTGCAGCTATCCCCGAAACAGTTAAGAAGATTGCTGTTCTTGACAGAACAAAGGAACCCGGTGCTCTCGGTGAGCCTCTCTATCTTGACGTTGTTACTGCTCTTGCAACTGCAGGCAGAAACATCAAGGTTGTAGGCGGCCGTTACGGTCTCGGTTCAAAGGATACACCTCCTTCATCAGTATTCGCTGTATATACAGAGCTTGCAAAGGACGAGCCCAAGAGCCAGTTCACACTTGGTATCGTGGACGATGTTACAAACCTTTCACTTCCCGAAGTTCCTGCTCCCAACACAGCAGCTGAAGGCACAATCGAATGTAAGTTCTGGGGTCTCGGCGGTGACGGTACAGTTGGTGCTAACAAGAACTCCATCAAAATCATCGGTGACCATACAGATAAGTATGTTCAGGCATACTTCCAGTATGACTCAAAGAAGACCGGCGGTATCACAATTTCTCACCTTCGTTTCGGTGATAAGCCCATCAAGAGCCCCTACTATATCAACAAGGCAGACTTCGTAGCTTGCCACAACCCCTCATATGTTGACAAGGGCTTCAAGATGGTTAACGATGTTAAGCCCGGCGGTGTATTCCTCATCAACTGCCAGTGGAGTGACGAAGAACTTGAAAATCACCTCAATGCTGAAGCAAAGAGATACATTGCCAAGAACAATGTTCAGCTTTACACAGTTAACGCTATCGACCTTGCAGAAAAGGTTGGTATGGGTAAGAGAACAAACACAGTTCTTCAGTCAGCATTCTTTGCTCTTGCAAAGGTTATGCCTTCAGAAGAAGCTATCCAGTATATGAAGGATGCAGCAACAAAGTCCTACTCAAAGAAGGGTCAGGATATCGTTGATGCTAACCACAACGCTATCGATGCAGGTGCAACTGCTTACCACAAGGTTGAAGTTCCCGCTGCATGGGCAGATGCAACAGACGATGTAGCAGCAGCTAAGTCAGAAGGCGCAGAAAAGCTCGTTAAGATGGTTGACACCATTCTTAAGCCCGTTGGCGTTATGGACGGCTATTCACTTCCCGTTTCAGCGTTCTATGACCATGCTGACGGTACCTTCGAGCACGGCGCATCAGCATATGAAAAGAGAGGCGTTGCCGTTCTTGTTCCCGAATGGGATCCCGCAACATGTGCTAAGTGTAACCAGTGTGCTTATGTTTGTCCCCACGCTACAATCCGTCCCTTCGCTATGACAGAGGAAGAGGTTGCAGCAGCTCCCGCAAACATGAAGAAGTCACCCAAGCCGGTTGTTAAAACAAACTACACATACACTCTTGCTGTTTCTCCCATGGATTGTATGGGTTGCGGCGTATGTATCGGTGTATGTCCCACAAAGTCACTCAAGATGGTTTCCAAGGAATCACAGCTTCCCGAACAGCTTGTATTCGATTACTGTGTGGCTAATGTTACAGAAAAGCCCGAAACAACAGCTACTCTCAATGTTGTTTCCAGCCAGTATAAGAAGCCTCTCCTCGAGTTCTCAGGCTCATGCGCAGGTTGTGCAGAAACAGCTTATGCACGTCTTGTAACTCAGCTCTTCGGTGACAGAATGTATATTTCAAATGCAACAGGTTGTTCCTCAATCTGGGGCGGTCCCGCAGCAACATCACCCTATACCGTTAACAAAGACGGTCACGGTCCTGCATGGGCAAACTCACTGTTCGAAGATAACGCTGAACACGGTCTTGGTATGTACTACGGCCAGAAGGCTATCAGAGACAGACTTATTGATGATGTTAAGGCTATCGTTGCTTCCGATAAGGCAGCAGCAGATGTTAAGGCAGCAGGTGAAGAATATCTCGCAACTCTTGCTGACGGCGAAAAGAATGCAGCAGCAGCTAAGGCTCTTGCAGCAGCAATCAAAGCAGCAGGCGCAGACTGTGACCTTTGCAAGGATGTTCTCAACAACAGTGAATATCTTGCTAAGAAGTCCGTATGGATCTTCGGTGGTGACGGCTGGGCATACGATATCGGTTACGGCGGTCTTGATCATGTTCTCGCTTCAGGTGAAGATGTAAATGTATTTGTATTCGATACAGAAGTTTACTCCAACACCGGTGGTCAGGCTTCAAAGGCTTCCAACATCGGTCAGGTTGCACAGTTCGCAGCAGCAGGTAAGGAAATCAATAAGAAGAGCCTTGCTGAAATCGCAATGAGCTACGGTTATGTATATGTTGCACAGATCGCTATGGGTGCTAACATGAACCAGACACTCAAGGCAATTCAGGAAGCTGAAGCATATCCCGGTCCCTCACTCATCATCGGCTACTCACCCTGTGAAATGCACTCAATCAAGGGCGGTATGGTAAATTGCCAGGCTGAAATGAAGAAGGCTGTTGAATGTGGTTATTGGAATATCTTCCGTTACAATCCCGCTCTCAAGGCAGAAGGCAAGAATCCGTTCACTCTTGACTGTAAAGAGCCTAACGCTGAATATCAGGCATTCATCAAGAATGAAGCTCGTTACACAAGACTTATGCGTGAATTCCCCGACAGAGCTGAATCACTCTTTGCAAAGAGCGAAAAGGTTGCTAAGGAAAGATATGCACACCTTCTCAAGCTTAAGGATCTCTACGCTCCCGACGCTGAATAAACCTTTCAATCAAAAATCCCTCCGATTAGCCGAGTGTTCGTAAGGACACTCGGCAGTTTTATTCGCCATACAGCGAGTGATATTGCTTCGCAGTTTTATTGTGCTTTGCACAGTGTTATTGTCCTGCGGACAGCTTTTGCGAATAAAATAAAACTGAAGCCGCAAGGCTTCAATATCACTTTTGATTTATCAAAAATATCACTGCAAATTTTAATTTGCAATATCACTTA